>NZ_JAIQZM010000033.1:0-39283 GCF_023333595.1 Argonema galeatum A003/A1 | reverse complement strand
CTAATTGTGCTTGTGCCTGGGCGATTTCCTGGGGACGATTGCCTGCTAGCAGTTTGTTAAGATTTGCTTGTGCGGATACTAATTGTGCTTGTGCCTGGGCGATTTCCTGGGGACGATTGCCTGCTAGCAGTTTGTTAAGATTTGCTTGTGCGGATGTCAGTTGAGCCTTTGCTTGAGTCAGTTGTCCCTGGGAATTTGAGTTATCCATGTAGGCGAGAATTTGCCCTGTATTGACGCGATCGCCCTCTTTGACCAACAATTCTTTTAGTACCCCAGAGTTCTTCGGACTGACATTGACCGATCGCTCCGGTTGCACGGTACCATTGGCAGAAATCGATATAGGCAAATTAGCACGTTCCACGGTTACCGTTTGAATTCGGCGTCTCGCTTCCTGGCGCTGAGCGGTTGTCATCTGAGTATATGCAATATAGCCTCCACCAGCTAACAAACCAAGAACCAGAAGCCCTAGTAACCATTTCGGCACCCTGAGTTTGAACTTAGGGGGATCTTTTATAAGTTCAACTCCGTCTTTATCTACGGAACGATCATCTAACTTCACAGGTTGCACAAGCCTAGATTGAAGCCTTCCCATTCTGTCATTCGTCCTCAAGGTCAAACACTAATTTTTTTAGACCGTCAAATTTGGCGAACGGTTCAACTCTTCAAATTATCTGCAATTTTAAGCAACTTTCCTGATGGTGCGATCGCATTCGTTGTATTTAACAACTGGTAGTTGCTCTGAACAGGGGGTTTTGATGATAGGGAAAGATAAAAACCGCACTCAAGAGTGCAATCAAGCTCAATGCCCATTTGTCAACGACCCCCGCAATCCCCGCCGATATGTCTGCCTGAAATGCGGTTTTGAGCGCTATCTTGACGAGAAAGATCATTACGATGACGATTGGACTCCGTTTCTGCTGATCTTCATCAGCGTTGTTTTCATCGTTATTTTGATGCAGTAACACGGCTACAGCTACAATAATTCGCCTTTGGCATCGCATTTGCTCTTCGTGACGCTGGCTAGAGCATTCTCCTCCCACTTGCGGTAGAGTTTCAATACAATCAGCTTCAGCCGTGAGGAGAAACTTGTGAAAGCAGTCTTAATGACAGCCGCCGGAGATCCCGAAGTCCTGCAAGTGCAACAAATCGAAAACCCAGCCGTTCCTGTTGGAGACACGGAACTTTTGGTACGATTGCGAGCAGCAGGCGTCAACCCTATTGACACAAAACTACGGCAACGGGGCACTTTCTATCCAGATAAAATGCCAGCTATCTTAGGATGTGATGGTGCTGGTATCGTCGAAACAGTCGGTGCTGCGGTCAAGCGCTTTCGTGTTGGCGACGAAGTATATTTTTGCTATGGTGGATTGGGCGATCGCTACGGCAACTATGCTGAGTATATTGTTGTAGAAGAGCGGTATGTCGCCCCTAAACCCACCTCCCTCTCTTTTGCCGAAGCAGCCGCAGCCCCCCTAGTTTTAATTACAGCTTGGGAAGCGTTATACGATCGCGGCGGTTTGGAAGCTGGACGAAAAGTTTTAATTCACGCCGGTGCTGGTGGCGTCGGTCATGTAGCGATACAATTGGCAAAACTGCGAGGTGCCAAAGTTTGTACCACTGTTGGTTCCGAGTCAAAAGCCGAATTCGTTCGCAAGCTCGGTGCAGATAAAGTAATTCTCTACAAGCAAACCGATTTCGTCGAAGCCACATTAGACTGGACTCAAGGAGAAGGAGTAGACCTCGCCTTAGACACAGTAGGCGGCGAAACTTTCTACAAAACTGTTCCAACCGTACAGGTTTACGGCGATCTCATCACAATTTTAGAGCCAGATCCAACCCTGGGTAATTTTAAGACAGCTAGATTGCGAAATCTCAGAATTAGCCTGGAACTGATGCTAACGCCGATGTTGCAAGGGCTCTTTGAAGCACAAAAACATCAAGGTAAGATTCTAGAAGAATGTGCGCGTTTAATCGATCGAGGTAACCTCAAAATTCACCTTGGCAAAACCTTCCCCTTAGAAGCAGCAGCCGACGCCCACCGCTTGCTGGAAACAGGCTCGATCGCAGGTAAAATCTCCCTCCTGATCGACTAGAGTGAAGTGGGCATTGCCCACCTCACTCTCTCTTACAAGATTGCCAAAGTCGATCGCAGAGGCGTATTTTTGCAATAAGCCCGATCAGGAAATCTTTGCTTCCAAAGACTTGAGAAACTCAGTATTGACACCTGACTCGCGAGTGAGGGCAATTTTTCCAGTGCGAGCAATTTCGCGAAGGCCAAATTTTTGCAGCACTTGGACGATCGCCACCATCTTACCAGGATCTCCTACTACTTCCAAAGTGAGAGACTCCTCAGCCACATCCACCACCCGCGCCCTAAAAATATGAGCCAGTTCAATAATTTCTGAACGGTTGGTGCTACTGGCGTTCACTTTTAGCAGCATCAACTCTCGCTCTACACAAGGGGTTTCGGTGATATCCTGCACCTTGAGGACGTTAATCAGCTTGTAAAGTTGTTTGGTAAGTTGCTCGATTACCCGGTCATCGCCAGGAACGACCATCGTAATACGAGAGATTCCCATCTGCTCTGCTGGGCCAACTGCCAGACTTTCAATATTAAAGCCGCGGCGGGCAAACAGACCAGCAATCCGGCTCAGGACACCGGCTTCATCTTCAACTAAAACCGAAATGGTATGTTTCATCTTTCTTCCCCCTTGGAAACCCCCGCCATAGCTGTCCTGGGCTTGGTGTCAAAAGCAGCAAGGATTTAGTCTAACCATATTACCGCAACTGCTGGCGCTAGCAAAACTTCGTCAAGCCTTTGTCAGGCGACATTGACAAAACCCGAACCCTCGTTTCTCTATCCAAAGACTTAGTATCGGCAGAATATAAAATCTTTTTGACGATAGATGCGCTAAATCTCACAAAATCGTTTAATTATTACTTGTGTCCTTTTTTATTGGAGTAAAAACGCCAATGGGTTGGTTAAAGCGCCTATTTGGAATGGAAAAACCCGCTGATGCTCAGACAAATCCTGCACCAGTTGAGTCTGCCCCCGATGGTGGAGAAATTTCTCCAGAGCGAGTGGGATTGAGTGGTGAGTACGACCAAAGTGGTTTAGCCAAGCGAGTCGCCCTCGCTTTTGACCAAGACTCGGAACTAGCTGATATCGATCGTCTTTGGGTAGCTCAGACTGGCGGTACTGTAGTTTTAAAGGGAGAAGTTCCCAGTCAGCAAATTCTCAACAAGATGGTTTCCGTCGCCAACAACGTCAACGGCGCAACAAATGTAGATACTGACCAGGTTCAGATTGGCTAGGTATTTGACCCGATATCTTGGGAGTATTCGATCGGGAAAAATACCGCGTTAGTTTCGTCTAAAGACTACCTGCAAAAAGAGAGGTTCACGGGCGCGATCGCGCCCGTTAGTTTAGTAGTGTAGTAGCACGGCATAATTAACCTAATGCCCCTAATATCTGTTAACTGCGGAAGGCATCGGTGTCGAATCGAGCTGACTGGCGTTTCCACACCGGGCTTCTACCCAGTCCAAAATCAATTGGTTAACCTGAAGAGGGCATTCATCGTGAGGACAGTGACCGGCATTGTCTAACTCAATGACTTCCAAATTGGGGTTGTACTGTCTGAACTGACAGGCCAAACTGCGAGGCACCATCCGGTCTTGTCCACCCCAGATCAAGAGCATAGGAATCTTTAAGTTTGGCAACAATGACTTGACACTGGGGCCGAACTTTGAACTGGTCATCGCTTTCAGGATGGCGGCGAAGGCTTGGGCGGAACCCCGGTCTTGTGCAGGGCCAACCAAGATATCGACAAGTTCGTCAGTAATAGCTTCGGGATTGGCATAAGCTAGAGCTGCCCAGCTGCGAACTCGACCTTGACCTCTAACCCAATAGAAAAGGGTTTTGAGTACCCACGGCGAAGCAACTATGCTTTTAATCCCAGCAACGAGCGGACGCAATGGTGAGGGAATCATTTCCTCTTCCACCGATGGATCGGGCAGACTCATCATCACAATACCCTTTACCATTTCAGGATGGGCTGCCGCCGCTGCCAGAGACACCAGAGAACCGATAGAATTGCCAACCAACACAACCGGCTGCCCGATAAAAGTCCGCCAGAAGTCGTAGACCTGCTCTACCCAAAGTGATACATTATATTTCGCCAGTGCTTTCTCGGAAGCGCCGAACCCCAGCATATCCAGGGCGTAAACTGGGTGAGACTGACTCAGCACCGTCAAATTGTGTCGCCAGTGGCCAATAGAAGTCCCGAATCCATGCAGTAGGATTAAGGTCGTCCCACTCTTGGCAGACTGGGTAGGCAGCATATATGTATATCGCGTTTGCCAGCCCCGCCAAACCCAGTCCCGTTGACTTCCAACCCGTTGTTCCCAGTGCAGGGAAGTTGTCACGTTGACCTCTGCTTCAAAAAAATTTACAAAATATTGCCTAGACTTTAATTTTAGCTTTCCTCATTGGTTATTGGTCATTGGGATGAATTAAGCACTCACGCATATAATTGGCATAATGTTGACATCAGGGGAGAATGGAGGAGCGGGGGAGTAAGATTGAAGAATTGCAGATTTCAAATTTGAAATCTAAAATCTTCCCTTTTCCCTTCTCCCTAGCCCCTCTGACCCACCCACGCGAGCCGATAAGTTAGCTAGACAGGTGGGAATCTCCACACCAAACGAAGCGTTATGGCGACGAGACGATCGCTCATTGCAATAATCATGGTAAAATTTTTCTATCTAGCATCGCAGAATAACAATCTAGGTCTAGAAAAAAAAACTTTTTCATCAAACAAGTGGGGCTGGTCGTGTTCCTCACTATAAAATGCCGTAGAGGGAAACATTGGAGTACCTCGAAGGAAGTCCTTGATATCCTTTGCCGGACTCTTGGGAAGCCCACACCATACTGCTTCGGTTGGTGTCGGGAGTACGTCACAAATAAGATTAACAATCAGGCCGAAACCGAATCATACTGAGTAGAATGGCAAATACAAGCACAAAAAGCTTTATGGTGGTTTCTCGTTCTTGAGACGGCATTGCCGTTCATGTACCGCAAAGGCCCCATCAAGCAACTGGATAATGCTGTAATGCACCGCCCAATCCAACTCTCAATCAACTGCTCATACACATCTTAATGCCTGTGATCGAAAAAAGACGCCCTAGCAATTTACCCCAAATCAACGAACGCATTCGATTTCCTAAAATTCGGGTTATTGATACCGATGGCGCGCAACTTGGGATCATGACCCCACAAGATGCTCTGTCCTTAGCGGTGGAAAAAGAACTGGATCTTGTCTTAGTTAGCGATAAGGCTGACCCTCCGGTTTGCCGGATCATGGACTACGGCAAGTTTAAGTTTGAGAAAGAAAAAAAAGAGCGAGAAGCCCGCAAAAAGCAGCATACTGCTGACGTCAAGGAAGTGAAGATGCGCTACAAGATTGAGGAACACGACTATAATGTACGGATAGCTCACGCGAAGCGCTTTATTCAGGAAGGAGATAAGGTTAAAGCGACCGTCATGTTCCGGGGTCGGGAAATTCAACACAGCGACTTAGCAGAAGAGCTGCTCAACCGAATGGCGAACGATTTGCAGGAGGTTGCGGAAGTCCAGCAAGCGCCCAAAAAAGAAGGACGCAACATGATGATGCTGCTAGCTCCTAAAAAATAACCTGCCCTCATCAGTACCGACTGTTTTGCCCTGGGTTAAACGCCACAAGATTAGGCTCTTGCCGCCCGGACGCATTTTGTTGCCATCGGCTACGGCCAAAACACAGGGCAAACATTTGGTAGTAAAGAAAATTTCAAATTTTAGATAAAGTAGAAGATTTGTTTTAGGGAACAAGGCTAAAATTGCTTATCAGCAGCAAAATAAGCGATATCTGAACTATGGCTATATATGAAAATAAGTAATGCCTTGCCTCGCGCGAGTATTTCGCGAGTATTGCTGCAATGGCTAAATCTGCGTCCAGAAGAAAGCGAACGCACATTTCTAATGTTCGCAGTTTACACCACGACCTCAGTGGGACTGGTCTGGTTAGAGGCTAGCACAGTCGCGTTGTTCTTGGATCAGTTGGGAGCAGAGTGGTTGCCCTGGATTTATATTGCCAGTGCGGGACTGGGCGGTGCTTTGGGCCTAATGTCAACCTGGATGCAAAGAACTTTGCCGCTGCGCCAGTTTATTGTAGCGATCGCAACGCTGCTAGCTATCCCCCTACTTTTATTTCGTCTGGGGTTACAAGTTGACTCTTTGGGTTGGCTGACAGTGTTTTTGCTACCGCTGTGGGTAGATGGAGCCTACGCGCTCAATCACCTGAACACTTCACTTACAGCCAATCAGCTCTTTAATATCCGAGAAATTAAGCGCACGTTCCCCCTGATTAGCAGCGGCAGTTTGGTGGCAGACGTACTCAGCGGCTTTTCATTACCGCTGCTCCTTTCCATATTCGGGCTGAACAACATCATCCTGCTAGCAGCAGTAATGCTAGTCTTGGGGGCTGTAATTGTTTATTATCTGAGCAATCGCTACCAGCAGTCTTTTCCCGACTCTCACCCAAGTAACTCGAGAGACTTCAACGAGGGAGGTTCTACCCGTAAGTTGGCAGGCCCGCTACGGCAATACGAGTTACTTTTGTATGCGTTTTTTGTAATCGCCCAGGTATTGTTGTTGCTAATCGACTTTCAGTATCTATCTCAGTTGGAGCTGCATTTAAAACCCGAACAGATTGCCAGTTTCTTGGGTCTATTTAGTGGCATCGTCGGAATCTGCGAACTAATAACTCAATGGTTTATCTCCAGTCGGGTAATAGAGCGGATGGGTGTGTTTGTAACCGCTATGCTGCCACCCGCTGTGATGGCGATCCTGGGTTTAATCCCCTTGGCGATATTGATCGGGACTCTCTTGCGCGTAATATCCCTGAATGGTTTGGAATTGTTCATTGGTTTAATAGTGCTGAAATTTGTAGATGAACTCCTGCGTTACACCTTCGTTGCTAGCACTGGTTCTGTTCTATTCCAACCCATTCCTGATAACCTGCGCGGCGCTGTGGAGACGAAAGCCCGTGGGATTGCGGAACCGATAGCTACAGGCTTTACGGGAGGCGCAATCTTAGCCTTTCTTTGGTTTCTGCATTGGCAATTCCCCAAGATGGGAGAGACAGTCCGCAAGGAGTGGCTGGGTTGGATTGTCGTCATCGGAATAGTGATCTTCGCTTTGGCATGGCTGCTGTCGGTTTGGCTGTTGCGATCGCGCTATGTAGACCTGCTAGTCTTAAGCGCCCAAAGGGGACAGCTGGGGAGTGCTGATGTCGATTTGCGAGTCTTGAGGCGAGCAGTGGTAGAAGTGCTGGAACGTCCCGCAGAGGAGGCCGAAAAACGTTCTTGTATTGAACTTTTGAGCCAAATATACTCCCAGGATGTTGGGGAGATCCTAGCGCCTCTGCTACCTCAGTTTTCTCCCGCCTTGCAGCGTCAAAGCTTAGAGGTGATGCTCAACAACCCCAATCCCGCCTATCTCAACCTGGTTCGCGCCCTGGTAGAATCAGACCCTCAACCAGACGTTTTAGCCGTCGCTTTGCGCTACGTATGGCTAACCGAACCAGAGCCAGATTTGCGTCAGTTGAGACCCTATCTGGGATCGGAGGTCAATCCAATGGTGCGGGGCACTGCTGCTTCCCTACTTTTGCGGCTGGGAAGTGCTACACAAAAGGCAGAAGCCACATCTGTCTTGCGGCGGATGCTAACTCATCCAGAAGAACAAGAACGGGTGATGGGTTGTCGGGCGCTGGGGGAGGCAGTGTATTTGCAGGCGCTGAGACTCCAAATTCCCAATTTGTTGCGAGATAAGTCGTTGCGGGTACGCTGTGCTTTGCTGGAGGCGATCGCGGCAACGCGCCTGGATGAGTACTATCCCTCCCTGCTACGAGGGCTGGAATACAAGTCTACCCGCGAGGCTGCCCTGCACGCTTTAGTGCGACTGGAAAACGACGCTATTCCTATGCTGGTAGGACTGGCGACAAATATTCACAAACCGGATTTGGTCAGGCGCTACGCCTGGGATGCGATCGGTCAGATTGGCACGATCGAAGCCATGAGCGTTTTAGTGTCTCATCTGATGACTGCCTGGGGAAACACCAGACGCCAGATAGTCCAAATTTTGCTGAAGCTGCCCAATGACACCGGAATTGAAAGCGTGCTAGACCGGCTGGGCCGCAGCGGGGTAGAAATGTTAATCGACCAGGAACTTATGTTTATGGCTCAGATGTACGCCGCTAGGGCAGACCTGGGTCCTGAACTGAAATCCCGCGAAGCGGAACTGCTGGAAAGGGCACTTGCGCTTAGCTGCATTGATGCTATTGAGCGTTGTTTTCTGCTGATGAAGTTTTTGTATCCGCTTGGGGCTATTCAGGCGGCAGCTTTCAATTTGCGATCGGGTTCCCCATCTGAGATGGCACGCGGGATAGAAATATTAGATCAGACGATCGATATTCCCACTAAACGTATATTGCTCACGGTTCTCGATCGCAACTCCGATCCCGAAAAACTGCAAAGTCTGGGGGCGCTAGTTGTCTATCAACCTTTGGATGAGTCCGATCGCGTCCGTCGATTGCTATCTTTGCGGCACTTTCTGTCAGACTGGTCTCTAGCTTGCTGTTTTCATTTGGCTAGATCTGCCCGCTGGAATTTGACGGCTGAACCTACCATAGCTTGTCTGCGTCATCCCACTGGTTTTGTGCGGGAAGCTGCTATAGCTTACCTGAGAGTTGCGTCGGAACGTGCCCTGGTGGAACTGCTACCCAAACTCCAACAAGATCCCGATCGCTTGGTAGCCGCTCAAGTGCAGGAGATGATGGTGGAGTTAGGTATTGTAAAACTTCATTGACTTTATATCCATTAATAACCATTTATAGTATAGTATAGTCCAAATCACGGGCCAACAATGCAGCTAGTTGAAAAGCACATTATCGATCGAAACCACTGGCTATACAAACAGCTAGATAATTTGTGTTTTCTTTCTAAGAATCTTTTCAACTACGCCAACTACCTAATCAGACAAAAATTTATCCTTTCAGAAGAATACCTCGACTATTACAAAATACAGAAACTATGTCAGGGAACGACTGACTATCTAGCATTACCAGCCAAAGTATCTCAGCAAGTATTATTGAGATTACATGAAAGCTGGAAATCATTCTTTGAAGCTACCAAGGAATATAGCCTACATCCAGAAAAATTCAAAGCCAGACCAAAAATCCCCAGATATAAACATAAGACATTAGGCAGAAATGTACTGACTTACACAGCGCAAGCCATCAGTAAACAATGGCTCAATAAAGGGATAATCAATCTGTCTAAGATCAACATATTTTTGACTACTAAAGTCAGCCAAGTAAATCAAGTCAGAATCGTCCCAAAAACTTACCATGACGCGGTCGAGGTAGTTGATGAGCAAAAGTCTGGAAATCAATCATCATCAGGTGTTGAAGTGATAGCAGGGATTGATATTGGCCTCAATAATTTAGCGAGAATTACATCCAATCAAAAGCGGTTTTTACCGCTCATAATAAATGGGAAACCCCGGAAATCAATTAATGCCTACTATCACAAAAAGAAGACAGTATTGCAGTCATACTTGAAGGGAGAGAGAAAGACATCAATCAAAATTGAACAATTAACTCACAAGCGAAATGTAAAAGTAGATAATAACCTGCATAATGCAAGTCGATTTATTGTCAATTATCTGGCAGCTAACCGAATCGGGACACTGGGAATTGGTAAAAACGATGAGTGGAAACAGGAAAAAAATCTGGGCAGACGCAATCATCAAAATTTCGTAGCAATACCTCATGCACGGTTTATTGAAATGCTGACTTATAAAGCAGAGTTAGCAGGAATTGTTGTGAAAGTTATTGAAGAAAGTTACACTACAAAGTGTTCTTTTTTAGATAATGAACCTTGTGTCAAGCATTCGGAGTACAAAGGTAAGCGAATTAAGCGAGGTTTGTTTCGTGCTGGTGATGGCAGACTGATTAATGCGGATGTGAATGGCAGTGCTAATATTATCAGAAAAGCATTTCCCAACGCTTATGCTGAGGGAATACAGGGCGTGGTAGTACGTCCAGTGAGGGTGACACCTTACAAAATGGTTGTCCGAGGCAAGTGTAATATTTGCCTATAAAACCTGTAACTATTATTATTATCAGATAAAAGTATAGATAGATGCTTACCAGTGTCGATCGGCTATTGTTTGTCAGGGGCGTGCCCATCTTTCAGGAACTGCGAGATGATTTTCTCGTGCGACTGGCGTCGGTGATGGATGAGCTATCATTTCCAGCTAAGCACACTATTTTTACGCAAGGGCAGGAGGGCCGATCGCTCTACATAGTCGTACTCGGCCAAGTGCGGGTGCATATAGGGACTAACGATCTAGCCCAGCTAGGGCAGGGAGCCTGCTTCGGCGAGATGTCCTTGTTTGATGCAGAACCCCGTTCCGCCTCGGTCTCGACCGTGACTGCCTGCGAGTGTCTGGTGCTGACTCAGCAGCAACTATATGATGCGATCGAAGAAACGCCGGGAATTGCGGTCAATATAATTCGTCTGCTTTCCCGCCGCATTCGAGATTTGAACCAAAAGCTAAATGCACAGGCAGCTGAGCGTCAGGTACAGGATTCAGCTGGCGCGAAGAAATTGGTGGGATAGGAAACCGACCCGTTCAACCGATGCCGCCCTTTTTGAGTTTAGCTCCTCTGATTTTTAGTTCAAAGATTTACAGAAACCCACACAAACCCTACGGATTGGCGTGGGTTTCTGTAAATATCTGTAAACTCCTCCCTCTTCGCCAGTGCGAAAATTCCCGTGGAGTATAAGGCGAAGTAACAAGAACCAATTTACAAATATGCAGCTTTGAGCTATTATGTATGAATTGTAACACAAACAAAATCGTCCCAAAAAAGTTGGTAATTCATTAAGCCTTGTTGGAGTAGCTTACCATAGTCATAAGCAGGGATATTCCCGATCGGATTTATGTAAAAACACGGTAGTTGAAGTGAAGCGCAGATTACTGGATTAAAGGTGCTTACACAGAAAAGGCGATCGGCAATTTTACTTAAAGATTGCGTTAAGGTAGACGACGGTCATCGTTCGAGGCATCCCTGGGAGTTGTAGAAACCCGAAAATGTTAAAAGTGGGTTAAAAGTGCAACCAGTAGGTAGTCTCAACCCAGATATACTCATAAAACATGGGGGTAGAGTCTCTCACCTCTCTCGTCAAATTTACAATTTTATGCTTTGACATCCGTGAAAGTTCTCTTATCAAGCCGCAGTCATCGCTCAAATGTTCACACCCAGCGCCCTACGCCAATGGATGCTTCCATTCTTGTAGTTGGAAGTGATGAATTTCAAACAACACTTCTAGAACGGCTGCGGTATATAGCAGCTTGTACGGTAGAGGTTACATCCAGTCCCAAGGAAGTGCTGCCTCTGATTCAAGCACAACAGCCCGATGTGCTGATTCTACAGGCAAGCCAAGTTGGCAGCTTGGATTTGTGTCGTCAGATGAAACAACAGACCAGTTTGGCTTGGATCTACTGCATCCTGATCGCAGAACAACCTCAGAATGCTATTGAGGAAATCCTACCGGGCTGGAATTGGGAGTTAGGATTCAGAGCAGCGGCGCTGGAAGGAGGCGCAGACGCCTATATGTGGTTACTGCCCAATCACGGAAAAGGGGATATGTCCTGGGAAGCAGGATTAACGCTCCAAAATCATCTTCTGCAAGCGCAGATTCAAACTGGGATCGGGCGAGTGCAAATCTACCGCAATCTCATGCGTACCAACGATGTGTTGTCTGCGATCGCGCTGGCTGACCCGTTGACGGAACTGAATAACCGTCGGGCTTTAGACTGGGAGTTACCCCGGCAAATTCAGAACGCCAGAGTCAGAGATGTACCTCTGAGCCTGCTGATGTTGGATATCGACTATTTCAAGTCAATCAACGATAATTATGGGCATTTAGTAGGCGATCGCGTCCTCCAGCTCTTCTCGGCTCGCCTGCGGCACAATCTGCGCTTTCAAGACACGCCCTTTCGCTATGGCGGCGAGGAATTCGCGATCGTTCTCAGCAACACAAATGCTCAAGAAGCACAACAGGTTGCCCTTCGCCTGAATCGCGCGATCGGCAACCAATGCTTTACAGTTGACAACAACCGGGCGCTAAATATTACGGCCAGTATTGGGATAGCCTCACTTCAAGCAGATGATGACGCCAACGGAGTCAGTTTACTTAATCGTGCCGATCAAAACCTGCTGCGTGCTAAATCTAATGGACGCAACCGAGTGATTTGTGAAGGAAATCAGCCATCAGACGAGACTCCCTCTTAAGGAAAAATTATGAATTTTGAATTTTAAGTTAAGATTTTTAATTAAAAACTCAACATTCTTAACTCTTTGAGGCATCCCGGCAAAAAGCGGCGACAATCTCAGAACACTCGGCCACGGAAGCCCTTTGTTCCATTGCGGCCACGAGAGCTTCGTAGGACGCCCAGTGAGCTTGCAGGAGGGTGCGGGCTTGGAGAGCGTAATGTCGCTGTTGCTGCGGGTACGACGCGGCAGGACGCCCCAGCTGGGCGAGAACTGTTCCCAGTTTCTGCCGATCTTCGGCTCCTCCTTCCGCGTCACCGTAGACTAGGGTTTCGGCAACTATTCCAGCCATCCAGACGGTGCCGTAGCGATTCAACAGGTGGGCTGATATGATTCCCTGTTGCAGTTGGGATGCCAATTCTCGATCGTCAAATGTGACGCCCCCCTGTCCAGGTTGTCCTTGCTTGAAGGCTGACCAGGCGGTGAGGGCATAGCCGGTGACGGGTATTCCTAAAAGGTGAGCTACCAAGAAGTGTCCTGCTTCATGCCTGACGACGCGATCGCGATGCTCCTGAGAAGCACTTGCCAGCCAATCCAGAAGTAGGTTGGCTCCCTGTCCCTGCCAAGAGAGAGTATCGAGGGTGGCGAGTCCCAGGACGGTCAGAGTGGCGATCGCTGGCACATAAGGTGATATGTTCAACAAAGGCCCCAAA
The DNA here is from genome assembly GCF_023333595.1 of Argonema galeatum A003/A1. Classification (GTDB taxonomy): domain Bacteria; phylum Cyanobacteriota; class Cyanobacteriia; order Cyanobacteriales; family Aerosakkonemataceae; genus Argonema; species Argonema galeatum. The sequence goes on along the minus strand of NZ_JAIQZM010000033.1, from coordinate 26,193 downwards.
AGCGTCGAAAGCGTCATCGCAAAAACTAAAATGGCAATTAAATTTAGGGCGGTTTTGCTCATGCCGGGGTGGACTGAAGTTAAGCGCAATTTTCCTTATTATGTGGCTATGTTAGCTGGCAATTTGCCAGAGGGGTTCCGCCTCCAATACCGCCCTTCGCCGTATTCCTGTAAATTGTTTAGGGTGAGGGTCTGATTATCGCTGCTCTGGAGCAGACCGCTAGCTTCTGCTTCCGGGTTGCTCCAAGACGCTGGAGTGGCAGATAGCATCAACTCTTATCAAGGCTTTGGCCAGCTCGGTGCGATCGTCAAAGCATTGCGTTGATGTCGCTCTCACCTATATGCAAGGCTGTATTTACTGAGGCCGCTAGCTAATTACTGTTTATATGTTGCCAAACTTTTGCCAGTCGATCGAGTGACAAGTGTTAAGAAATGCCTGTGTCAAAAAAGGTATATGCTAAAAAATAGGGGAAGCATACACACTTGTACATCGTCGATGTGTCTGCCCTACACAAGATCTAGCACCAAAATATGCCTGACCTACGCGCTCCGATTATTACTAGGCTTCGCCAAGGCACTGGTGTAGGATGGCTTCGGGTAGCCATCCTGCTTGTGCTGGATAGCCTTATGTTGTCTTTAACTTGGATAATAGCCAACTCTTGGGGAACGCCTGTTGATTCTTTTGAGCTTTTCTGGAAGTCTGGACAAGAGCCGGGGTTTTTGTTACCGATTCTAGTATTAACCTTTGGCATACTTGCCGCTTCTGGTCTATACGGTACGGATGATAAAAGACGGGATTACTTAACGCTAGTCAAATCGCTTACCCTGGCGCAGATTGTTTTATTGATTATTGCTTTTCTTTACGATCCGGATCTTAAAATATCGCGTTCTACCTTTTTGTTGGCTTGGGTGCTGTCTATAATTTTTGTTTGCACAGAGCGGCTGTTGATTCAGTTAGCGATCGTCAGCCTACGCCGTCAAGGTGCAATACGTCAGAGAATTTTTCTATTAGGCGACACGGCAGATATTGAAGAAGCTCGTAAACTACTAGATAAAACAGCAAGATTTGATGTTCGTGGTCAAGCAGTTTTCCCTTCAGAGAACAACCAAGAATCTTGGGTAAAAATCCTCGAACGGGTTCGCCAACTCAGAGTCAGCGAAGTTTTTGTTTGCTCCTGGGAAGCTGTTAGGGCTCCTATTTTTCTTTATTGGGAGTTGATGAGTTCTGGTATCAGCCTAAGAGTTTTACCCATTGGTCTCAAAATACCCAGTCAATGGTCTGAAATCAAAATGATAGATGGGTTGACCACCATCAGATTTCGTTCTCCACCCATCCTGGGTAGCGATTTTTGGACTAAGCGTTTTGTTGATGTTGTGGTAGCCATCCTGATTTTGATGTTGGCAAGCCCCCTCTTTCTACTGATCGCACTACTCATAAAATTCGACTCACCAGGAGCGATTTTTTATAAACAGAAACGGGTGGGTCTGAAGGGGCGTCATTTCCAAGTTTGGAAATTCCGCACAATGATAGTGAATGCCGATCGGCTACAAAAAGAACTAGAAGCAAGAAACGAAATGAAAGACGGTGTTATGTTCAAAATGAAGAACGATCCCCGCATCACCCGTGTAGGAAAGTTTCTACGTCGTTATAGTCTGGATGAACTACCGCAAATCATTAACGTTCTGGTGGGTGAAATGAGTCTTGTAGGCCCCCGCCCATTTCCCCTGCGAGATGTTGAAAAAATGTCCGATCATCACTTCATACGCCATGAAGTATTGCCCGGTATTACTGGTCTGTGGCAAGTTTCCGGTCGTTCCGATCTTGTCGATTTTGAAGATGTTTTCCGTCTGGATCTAACCTATATTCAGAACTGGTCTCTTACCCTTGACTTCCAAATCCTGTTACAGACGATCAAAGTTGTGCTGCGAAAAGAAGGAGCCTACTAGATTTCTTGTCTGCTATTGAGTTGATAGGTCATATTGCGTTTGGTTGATTGCTTTTCGTTATAAACGCAGAGGAGAGGTATTATTTATTTTTAACCATACTATTTATGTTATAGCCAAAATTATTGGTTGGCCTGAACAATTCCGATATCGCTAAAATCCGTTTTTCAATCTGTCGGAGCTTTAACTGGAAGCAATTTGCTCAGCTGTAAAAACAAGAGAATTAGGTAAAGAGGATTGAGCAATAAGTAGCGCTGCCAGAGTCGGATAGGCTCTTGAGTAAGGCGGAAGAACCATTCTAAACCAAAGCGTTGCATCCAGGGTGGAGCTTGAGGGATGTTGCCTGCGTGGAAATCAAAAGCGGCACCTACACAAACTATAGGAATGTTTAGTTGATGGGAATGTTCAAATGCCCAAGCTTCTTGGCGCGGGCAGCCCAATCCGACAAAAACAATACGGGCACCAGATTCGCGAATTTGTGTATTGTAAGCGGCCTCTTCTTTCTGGGTTAAAGCTCGAAAGGGAGGAGAAATTGCGCCAGCAATCATCAAGTTGGGGAATTTTGTTTTCAAATTAACTTGCAAATTTTCGAGAACAAGTGGAGTAGATCCGTAGATAAAAATACTAATATTTTCAGCAGCGGCTCGTTCGCAGAGATGCAACATTAGGGTTGGGCCGTAAACGCGATCGCGCAGTTCTTTTTCGTTTTTATTACGCAGTAGGTTTATCGCCCAGCGCACAGGTTGGCCATCAGGGGTGACCATAGTAAATTTGTTGAGACGATATCCATGACCCAAAGGGTCAAGATAGCCGGTCATAATTCCGTGAACGGGGGTCGGTGCAACGGTGCAAGCTTGATGCAGTCGTGCGCTTTCAATAATAAATTCAGTGCATTCTTTATAGTTAGTCCGACTAACTCCAATTCCTAAGACACTTGTTTTGCTTGGAGGTTTGGGTAAAGTTGGCAGGTTCATGGTTATCTAATGCGGCGAGCTAAATCGTAAATTTGCATTAATTGCTGATAGTTTTGCGTTTCTGTGTATTTGGCTTCAAACTCGGCACGCGCATTGAGGCGCATACTTGCTAAAGCGGTTGGGTGTGCTAATGCCCACTCAAGTTTAGCTGCTAGGTCTTCTGGGTCGCCTGGACGAAAAAGCAGGCCGGTACGACCCTGTGCAACCATGCAGGTTATGCTGCCTATGTTGCTAGCAATTACTGGTAAACCAACGGCGTAAGCTTCCAGGATGACCATCAGGCAGCCTTCGTACCATACAGAGGGAACCACAAGTAGCAGGGCATCTTTCATTAAAGCCTGCACTTGCTCCTTGGACTGCCTCCCCATCCATTCGACTCCCTTGATTTTTTGTGCAGCAGCTTGCAGTTGCAGGGCTGAGGGGCCGTCCCCCACTATTTTCAGGGGAATTGGCGGTGAATGACGTTCCCACGCAGCAAGCAGGGTGTCCAAACCTTTTTCTGGGGAAAGACGCCCGACAAAGAGGGCGTAGTCCCCGCGTCCATGACCGACACCTGGGTCGGGAACGAAGTTAGGCTTAACGAAGAGTTTGTGGACGAGCAAACCTCCCTCGATAAACTTTTCGCGGGCAAACTCAGTCAAAGCGATGTACAGGTTTACTTTTTCGTTCCAGGTTCCCTTGGCACGGTGCATGGTTAGCATTGCCGCCACCACACCAGAACCTACCCGGCTTCCCCGGTAGCAGGCGTGAACTACTCCGGGCCAAGGGACAAACTTCCCCAAACAGTCTTCGCAAGCGTGCCCGTCGCGAAACAAGAAGGCGTTGGGGCAAAGTAGGCGGTAGTTGTGCAGGGTTTGAATCACTGGCACGCCAGCTTCCTGGCAAGCATCGTAAACTGAGGGAGACAGCAGGGGGAAAAAATTGTGTATGTGTACGATATCTGGCTTAAACTTGGCTATTTCTATCCGCACCCGTTGTTTTGCGCTAGGGGAGTAGATGGCGTTGGCGGCGGTAATGACTTGGCTAAAGCGATTTGCGATCGCATCGTTGTCGGCTTCTAGCAAGGCGACATCATGACCGTTGGCTTCCAGCAAGGCTTTTTCTGCCTGCACGACTACATCCTCGCCGCCGGGGATTTGATAAAGGTTATGCAGTAGCAGTATTTTCACGTCGCTTGTTTTTCTAACAATAAATGGCCCTTGGCTGTCCAATTCTGCCAAATTGAGGTGTGCTGACTCTGAGTACGGGTGGTCATCGACTTTGCCATCAATGATTTCTGTTTTTCAGTATAAGGGATCGCAGCTGATTTGATGGATCGACTCACCCGCGCTTTGTCTTTGTCCAAGTACTTTGTCGCCACACATTCAGATTTTCTTTCTTAACCTTGACTTTACAGCGTCGAACAAATCCAGACTTAACTTTAAGGGGGTGCGTTTCGGTATCCCTAGATAACGTCCGGCATACTCAGCAAATGGCTTTCCTGGAGGCAACTTCCAAAATAAAGATTCTGGATTCGATACTTCCTTAAAAAGCCTTTTTATGCCATATTTCTTTTCGGCGAGCATATGCCAAATATGAAGTTTAAAATCTTCACTACTAGCATTGTTATTCCTAAATAGGGTTGTCCATATCCTTCTGATGTAAGGGTTTCCCGTTCCAGCATCGTAGCCTAATTTGTGATAAATATAGCTTAAATTATATGAAGATTCGTTAAATTTTGGCTGATTATGGGCAAATTTTCTTAATGACCACTCCCAAGTTGAGTCTATTTCTGCGGCTATTTTTCTGATTTCTCTTCCGCTGGCAGCAAACCATTCTCCGCCAAAATACTTGGGAAGCTCCTCCAAGCTTTTATTGTCGAGTTCCTCATAAATTGTTTGCATCTCCAGTCGGCTCAAACCGATAATTTTGTGAGCGGGTGGGTAATCTATCTCGTAAGTAAGTACACCATATTTCTCTAGATCAGCTACAATTTTATCTACTGAATCTATCCACACGCAATCAGAATCAAGCAAAATTAAGCTGTCGTATAAACCACTATTATTGCTTAAATATTTCATAATATCAAATAGATAAAATTGATTTCTCCATTTTTGGAAGTAATTTTTGGGTGGCTGGTAGGTAAATGGTAATGTGACTATTTTCACATTTTTATCAACTAGAAAATCTTGAGTTTTGAATTTTCCTGTGTTGGGGATTTTGTTTTGGTTGATATTTGTAAATAAAATATGATTTGCTTGGGGGTTGTTTCTAATGCTGGAAGCAAAATAAACGATGGCACAGCGCCAGTAAACTTCCTGAAACTCTGGGGATGACGATATTCTACCAACCTGGGGGTAATTGCTTTCTTCTCCTGTAAAATCGCAATGAATCCAGGTGCAAATATGAACAGTGCTATTATTCATTGTATGTGATGATCTGATAGCTGCATCTTCACGGTGCTTACTTCTCGAATAATAAGGGTTCAAGAGCAATTTCGACAGTTCTGTCGGCTGGCAACTTGCGCTTGGTTCCGGTCAAGTCCTGTATCTGTTTCACTCTCCAAGTATCGGGGATCTGGAAGCGCAACTGGTGTTCTGGGTTCCACACAATCCAAGCACTATAGCCACCATCACGGGTGAGATGGCAAGTCCAGGTGTTCTGGTTCTCAGTACAGCTGGTCATCCGGTTTCCTATCAACCATTTTTGCACGTTAGCATAAGCGATCGCAGCTGGTGTCAGTGTTCTCAGATTCGGCGGGGTCATATGCAAACCGTAGTAGTAAAAACGAGACACCCCAGCTGTCCAATTCAGAATATAGGCGCGGACGAGATAAGCAGCTTGTTCGCGATCGGAAGAGAGCATCTTCCTGTCCCAACCTGCTTCTGTATTCCAAAGAGGTTTGTGGCTGAGTCCATACTTTGCCATAATCTCTTTAACTGTGGTAATTAATGGTATAATTTTCTCCGGTTTTTGGCCTTTTTTTACATAAAAGTGATAGGCGATCGCATCGGCGTAATTTCCACCGCCCTTAGCAAAGTATTCTTCCACCCAAGATGTATCCTCGTCTTGATAAGTTGTGGCAGATGGAGAAACAACTGTGATGGAAGGATCTACCTGTTTGAGAATTTGGTAAGCTTCCCGTGATAGAGTTACCATCTGTTCTACCGTACCAGTATAAAAGGTTTTGTAATTGGGTTCGTTCCAAAGCTGGTAGTATCGTATTTTACCCTTATAACGGGTTGCCACGGTACGTACATAGTTGCGCCAGTCTTCTATTTGCTTGGGTTCGGCAGCGGCACCTGGAAAATAAGGCGATCGCTCTTGAGGTCGCGCCGAAGCCCACGTAGGCGAAAGACTTAGCGGTAGGAGAATCTCTACCTTGTTTTTCTGGGCTAGCGCCAAGTATTTGTCCAATCTTTCAAAACGCCATTCACCTTTTTGTGGCTCTAAATTAGGCCAAGCTACATAGGCATCCCACAAACGCCAGGTTGCAAAAGGCACGTTAGACCAAGGAATTGTGGCGGGGTCGTCATGGATGTGAATGCCAAAAAAACTGGCTGGAATAAGGTCAGAAGGGGGATCGAGATTGGCTCTCTGCCCAACAGAAATTCCCCCGCGGGCTACAAGAATGCCTAGTGAGAAAAATAGGAAAAGAATTAGCCAGCGTTTAGGGCGCATAAAATCAAACTTTTCTAATAGTTAGAGAACCTTTTGTACTCGATCGACGAAATTATTTATGACATTTTGACGGTCTTTCCCCCACTGTTCTATTGGAATATTAAGGCATAGCTGTAGTATAAACTGATCGATAAAGCGACTAAAAAAAAGGTTTTTTGAACTCTTGCATGATCTACATTTTAAAGACTTCCTCTTTCCATTTCTAGGAGTTTACGCAGTAAAGTACTTATTCGCATTTTGTACGAGATTTTCTAGCGAGCCATCAGCAATATTTAGAGAGTAAGTAGCATAAATTTTCTGCCAGTTTTTAGTTGCTTGGGCTGGAACTTTTTCGCTGTTAAAGACTCTCATGCCACCTCTACCAACATCTCTAGAAAAGGGACAGGTATATAAACCAACTTGATACCCTGCTAACCATGCTCTCAGACAAGCATCGACATCATCGCATTGAAAGGGGGCATATTCTTGATTGATGCCGCCTATCTTGAGAAAAGCTTCTCTCCTGAGAATGGTGGGAGCGCGATTTACCACCATTGTAAACATGAAGGGAATTCCCGATTTAGGTTCTGTGTAGAGAGGACGATCGTAAACGCGATACTTAGCAATTCCTGGAGAACCAGCTAAATTTCCTATTTTTTGATATTTGGGATCGCCATTCAGCTCGATTGGATCGGGCGTAAGCAGTTCTAACCCTTGTCTTCCGCCTAAAATCAGCAAATTAGGAAAAGTTTCAAATAATTTTATAGCCTCCTCTATCCAGGTGTTATTTGGTGGAGGAATATCATCATCTTGCAGTAAACAAATATACTCTCCTCTTGCCATATTTATGGCTCTATCATAAGTTCTGATTTCAAAAATATCATTACACCGAAGCAGAAAGTCATTTGGCCTGGTTAGGTATTTAAGCCAATCTTCGTAGGAACCATCCGCAGAACCATCATCAATGATAATGATTTCTTCTGCCGAAGTTCGGCGGACACTTTCCATTATTTGAGTGATATTTTGTCGCTTGTTGAAAAACTGTATAATTAGTGTAATATTAGGATTTTCATGATATGTAAATTCCTTTCTATCTTTTCTAATTAGATCTACTTTTCTTTTTGATTCTAGATTTCTTTTTATATAAAGTAGATTTGATATTTTCCGAAATACCTTGGATATTAATGCCATTGTTTCCCTCTTTATATCGAAATTTATTAAGCGAATTTTGTTAATTATTTAAGGACGCTTTTGATGTCGTTAATAATCATCTCCGCTACTTCTGCACAGGTTTTCAGTCTAGAGTGGTCAGGGTAGGCCACCTCACCTGCCAACGCTCTTTTCAAAGTCGCTACAAAATCATCTTCATTTAAGGGATCGAATATGTTTTGGCTGGGTAGCAGTTCTTTAGAACAACCTGCATAGATTGAGGATAGCACGGGAACGCCAGACCAAAGCGCTTCATTCACAACTAATCCCCACACATCTTCCAAGGTGGGAAATACCAGATAATCGGCGCTGCAATAAATACTGGGCATAACATCCGGCGGTTGGGGAGGGTAAAAGGTTACGTTTTGCAAATTCAGTTTTTGGGCTAAAGCTTCTAGAGCAGTTTTTTCTGGCCCACCGCCAACCAACAGGAGGGAAAAGCGGTGTCCTTCTTGCTGCACTTTAAAGGCCGCTTCTAATAGTTTATCAACGCCTTTTCTGTTGATCATCTGTCCTACATACAGAAATACGGGTTTGGTTTCGCGCTGTACTTTTGGTGCTTTTGGCTCTAAATACAATTGCTCATCAACGCAGTTTTGAATTTGCAATATTTTGTTTTTGGGAATTCCCAGACTCAAAAGGTACTCTGTGGAGGTTTCTCCATAGCTGATCCAGTGTTTCACCCAGGGAATAAACAAGCGGCGGAGAGCTTTTTTGAATAATTTTCTGGATATTTCGGTATGTAGCGTTCCTCCCCACCAAACCCAAACTGGAATGCCGAAGATTGTGCCGTAGATTAAAGCTGCTAAGCTGCGGAAACCCATTTCATTGGTAACGATCGCATCCGGGCGAAATTTCCACAAATCTAGCAGATAACCAGGGGTAATGTGAGTGAAGCGGCGATCGTAAGTTCCGCCCTTTTTCCCTTGACGCCACTGTAGGGTTATTCCCCAAGAACGTTTGACTTTGATATTGCTAAGTTTGCTTTCTACGTTCTGCCATCCAGATCTATTTTGCTCATCGCCGCCGTGGAAGATACTCAAGTTGAAGTATGAACCCAGGGTTTGATATATGGGCAGGCGATAGGGAGCGATCGTGTTCACTAAAAGAGCTAGTTTATATTTTTGCTGCTCTGAATTCATGCTGGGAATACCCCGTTTTAGTCTTCTCTTCCTAATGCTGATAACAAACGCAATCTTATATAGGGTAACAACCAATAAATTGGCCAGAACAGACCTGCATGACGGCTGGAAAATATTTTCCACTCTTGGGGCGGTAAGCCTTTGGGTTGAGCCAATTTTTCCAAGCGTAAGCGCAGGGGTTGGTTTATGTTTCGGGGACAGGTTCCCACATAGTATGGATCTACCCAAATAGTACACCCTTGTCGCAAGCTTCGCAAACCATAGTCTAAGTCTCCCACCCGATGTTTAAAAGCTTCGTCTAAGTTCCCAACTATTTCGACTACCGATCGCGGAAGAAGCACGCAGTTACCATTGAAGGTGTGACAAGGTTGGGGTTGTTCGCTTGGTTCTACTAATTGAAATTTCAGGGGGTGCCACCAGCTACTTTGTACCATACCTCCGTAGGTGAGCTTACCCGTTTCAGGATCGCAAGCCGAACCTACTATGATAGTACGCAGATGACCTTGCTCGGCTAGGCGACGCTCGGTTGCCAGTAGAGTATTTAAGGCTTGCGGATACAGCAGAGTATCATCGTTAAGCCAAAGGTAATAGTCGCAGTCGGATTTCATCGCTTCGGCAAAAGCCCACCGCATCCCCCCATTCCAAAATAGGTTGCCATCTCCGTGAAGAATTTTTACGTTTGGATAAGCTTGTTCCACGGCTTCGCTTGTGCCGTCGGTGCTACCATCATCGACGAGATAGACGGTGAGGTTAACCGTGTCTGGGAGTACCTGACTGAAGAGATCAGCTAGACAATCCAAGGTTTTCTGCTTACGGTTATAGCAAGACATGAGTACAGCTATGCTATTACTTTTCATTAGCCCCTAATTGTTGACCTGGCTCAAAAAGCATTATACTAAGTTTAAGGCTAAAGCGGATAAATGTAACGTAAAAATAATTTTTGAGGTAAACAGATGAGCGTCGAAAAAAAGCTGCATATTGGATGTTTCGACTGCGTATATCCCGGCTGGATTAATACTGATATTACTCCCCACATTTTTATATCAAAATTTCCTGGTTTGCCTTTTGTGTTGCATCGGTCAAAAGTGCTTTCTAACCAGCGCTATCAGCAACATCAGCAAGGAATTTTTAGCAAAGTCGAATATCTAGATGTTGGGAAAAAGTTTCCTTGGCCTAACGAGACATTTTCTTGCGCCTATACATCTCACATGATGGAGCATTTGTATAGGGAAACGGCTTTAAATTGTATTTCCGAGGTGTTTCGCGTTCTCAAGAAGGGTGGCATATTTCGGGTAGTAGTTCCAGATTTGGATGAAATGATTAAAAGTTACGATCCCCAAGATCCTGAATTTTTTTTGACGGGATTTTTTGAAGCAAATGAAAAGTTAGAAAAGAATCGCCATCATTGGCATTACAATGAAAAATTGCTGCGAAAGATTCTGTTGAATACTGGGTTTCAGGAAGTGATAAGGTGTAATTACAAAGAAGGTCGTTTGCCAGAGGTGGAAGTGATGGATAATCGTCCGAATTCTCTGTTTATGGAAGCGATAAAGTAGGTAAGAATTATCCAGATCTCAGAGTATAACTCTGCAAAGCTTCTTGATACAATTGTAAGTAAGAACGCGCTTGAATATCAAGCGTGAATTCTTGCTCTACTTTCTCTCTAGCACGATGCGACAGAACTTGCCAACGTTGTTCATCTTGCAATACCCAGGCTATTCCCTTTGCTAAATCATCAGCACTAAAACAGGTGGCGCGATAACCATTTTTTTCATGTTCAACGATATCTTTTAAGCCTGTGGAATCAAAGGAAACAACAGGTGTTCCACAGGCTAAAGATTCCATCGCTGTTTTACCAAATGCTTCCTGAATTGAAGGTACAATACTGACATCTGCCGCTGCATAAACTAAGGCAAGGGATATATCATCGTGTAACCTACCCATATAGGTTATTGGCATTCCTAAATCAGGGGCATTTTCCGGTTTAGACGAGCCAAAAATTACTACTTCTGCATTTTCATTATAACCATTTTGTGCTAGTTGTTGTAGAGCTATTTCTAAATATTGAAATCCCTTTCTTTTATCAGTAAGCGCTTCGATCGCACCATACAAAATTATTTTTTTGTCTTGAGGCAAGCCTAAAATTTTTCTCACAAATTTTTTAGGCAGTGGTTTAAATTTGGCTGCATCTAGAGCGTTATGAATAACTTCCACTCTTTTATTCTTAAATAAGCTACTTTGTTTAGCGCAATCTGCCAACCAATGACTAAGAGCCACAATAGTTATATTTAAGTTTTCCCAGTGTTTCAGCTTTCTTTTCCAAACATTACGGCTCAGATCGTTCTCTTTGCCGGAGTTCAAGTAAGGACAATTCCCGCAGGAAGACAGATAATTTTGACAACCTTCTGTATAGTGACATCCACCAGTAAATGCCCACATATCCCGAAGTGTCCAAATAATTGGTTTATTAAATTTTGGCAGATTGCTAGGGTTTAAAAAGCCCCGACAAACCCAGTGCAAATTTACTAAATCGGGATTAAATTTTTGCATTTTTCGCTCCATATTAGTAGGTAACCATGAGGGAGAAAAAACGTAACGCTGTCTTTGAGGATAAGCATAGAGAGGTAGTGACTCTATATACCCTCGGATGTTAGGAATTAGTTTTTCGATTTTGCTAGCTGTACTATAAACGCTAGAGTCGTCATTTGTTTTGATGGCGACTAGCATATTTGATTCAACACCAACTGATTGTAAAGCTTTATGGAGGGAATACGCGCCACGACCTGCGCCGCTGTCTAGACGAGAACTGGTGAGATGTAAAACTTTCATTTGCTCAACCCTAATAAATAGTTTTTATCTTTACTTTCAATGGCAACCATGCACCTTTAAATTTTGAAAGAACGTTTAGAGCTACCAATGCCTATATTGCCATCTGCTAAACGTTTTTGAAATAAAATGCCTAGCTCTTTTTCCCATTTAAGCAAAATCTCCTGTTCTCCCTGTCTGTTAATATCATCGAGTACGATCGTATACTCTGTGGCGAGAAAATTTTTATAATATGGAACTGCTGGATATCTGGCATACATTAATTCTTTTGTATAGGCTAGTGGGCCATCAACTATCAGGAGATCGATTTTTTGACCAGAAATGATATCTCCTATTATTTTGGTGTCGTACCAAAGGTTTTCATTTATGGCCAAATCAGTCTTTACTAAAGGTGCTGGAATAACCGATACGCATTCACTGAGTCCTTCTTGTTTGAGAAGCCAATTTAAAATTTCAGCCCATTCTTTATCATGTTCAACTGTGTATAAATGTCCTCCTTTTTCCTTGAGCAACCTAGCCATATAGAAAGTAGATATCCCGCCTCCACACTCTAGGATACAAGTACGGCGATTGATGACAATATCATTCAAAACTATCACCAAAGCACTTGGCCTCATGGATGAGCTAGTCCAAGGCAAATAAGTTTTAGATAGTGGGGCTAAATACTGCATCGCTAAGATATCTTTTCGATCGGCCCACAGATACTTGTTGAGAAAATTACGCCAGGATTTTTTAATCATTTCTATCAGCTTGCCAGAGTAATTGGTATTTTTAGAGCTAACCTTGCACAGGGAAATAATTTAATTAGGCATAAACTATGTTAGTTTACCAACTGTTAATCATTGCGAACTAACCTGTAATTTACCTAAAACTTTATTTACTTTATTGATCGCTCTTTCCACTAATCCCTTTTCATACTTGATTTTAAAATACATTTGATCTGCCTCCCGATCTATTAAGAAAAATTTTGGATGTACTAGAGGAAATTCTAATTCATAAGTTTTCATATTAGCGAAGGGGTTGTTCGCATCGGATGTGTGAGTGGAGGCTTGTCCAAAACCTATGTTAGAAATTAAATTTTTATTAGGTAATATCGCGTATCCACCCTGACATAAACTAGAGAGTACCCACTGGTAATCCCAGGTATCAATCTCACCAGCATAAACTTTGTCCCAGATTTTACTTCTTACTTCATATTCCTTCTGACAACTGAGCATTTGTACCACTCCGTTTCCTTTTTTCAGTTCCTGCCAAAAGCTGATGTTAACATCATAGTATTGCCAAGCTCTGCGCCAACTAGCCCAACCCCAAATATGGGTAAGCCTGGAAAAATAATAGCTCTCATTATTGTTGCTTCCTGATATACCGAAATTATTGCCACCGATATGGGTAACTCTCGTATCGTGTCGGTAGTATTCTAGGAGTTCTTCGCAAAACCGAAAAAACGTAGGATGTGGCAAGCAATCGTCCTCAAGAATAATTGCTTCTTCAACGGTGTTGAAAACCCAATCTAAACCACTGGAAATACGCCGTTTACAACCCATATTAGTATTGGAATAATTCTTGAAAACTTCGCAGTCCCAATCAACTCGATCGATAACGGCGCGGACGAGAGCGCATTTTTCTGCTTCACCTTCTTTGTCTGCACGAGGCCCATCAGCAACTACTAACAGCTTGGGTGGTTTTGCTTCTCGAATGCGCTCAAATACCTTTTCCGTGGTATCCGGTCTGTTAAAAACTAAGAAAGCAACAGGAGTTTTCATAGGTACTTATCAGCGGTCATCATCGCCGAGTAAATGTTGTACTTCTCGATCGCAGAACAGGCAATCTCTGCCAGTTCGGGAATACTGGTATAAAGGGAAATGTATCGATATCGAAATGCCGCAATTCTGGGATCTGTTTCCTGGTAGAGGATGTCTTGAGCGAAATTCCCCCACCTTCCTCCTATTAGATCGATGGTCATTCCCGCATGGCCGGAGGGAAGCAGCATATGAGAGCCATGTACGCCGATCGCCAAACGGCTATCTGCATATATTTTGCAAGCTTCTCTTTCGGTTTTTTCATCATATTTATCTACTCTCAAATCTTCAATCCAGGCGGGAAATTGGGTTTTTTTACCTAAACCTGCGATCGCAAATTTTGCTGATGGTATCCTAGCTCGGATTTTCTCAAACAACCGCTGCACGTTCCTATTTTGGACGTATAGGGCCAAGTCAAGCATATTCAGTTTATTGAGAACTTTAATCCCCAAAGCATTACACCAAAGACGACTGCGATCTTGACGCCAGATAAAAGTTATTTGTAATTTTTCTGGCTGGAAGTTATGCTTGGCAACTCCCGTGAATCTACTGATATCAAACTTACTAGGATGGGAATATGCGTCGCTTACGTATATCTCCTCAAATCGCTTTGATTCTTCCCTCACAAACTTATCAAAACAGGAATAATAACATTGGCCATTTTTGAGATAAATATTCACCGTCCATACTTCTGCTACTCCCTTTGTAACCATCCATCGAAGGAATTTTGGCACTATTACAACTAAGCCATAATCAGGGTTATTATCGAGATACCTTTGAGCATTCAGTAATTTTAATAGGCTATGTCCGTAAAGAAAATCGATACAATTTAATATAATTACTCGCTGATGTTCCCGAAAAACTTCTTTAGTAATTTCAATTTCTTCTTTGTGAGGATTTTGGAGAGATTTTAGTAGAGGTTTGCCCAACCATTCCTGGCTACTCTCGTCACCAAAAAACACTCCTTTTGCCAAATCAACCTGATAAGGATGATTAATCGCATGACCAATCTTTAAATCTTCAATAAATTCAGTATGACATTCTGGACATTTAGATTTAACACAAACGTGCATACCTTGCCATAGGATATTTTCTGGCTTCAGTGGTTTGCCATTATAGGGACAATTTGATTGATGTTCTATTTGAGGTTTAATCTGAATCATCGTCCTAATGATAAAAGCCTTAATGCTGATTTATACAAATTAAAAGACCGGAAAATGTACAGAGCGATCGGTCTGAGATCTGTTACCAAAAAGTTGATCAGTACAGTCACCATAAAATAAGTTATTAAAGTGGCAATAGTCGCCCCTACTGCTCCCGCCGTCGGGATCAGGAACAGGTTGATGGTGATGTTAATCAATGCACCTATAACACTAATATACAACGAAAACTTTTGTTTGCCTTCGATAACTAGAAAAGCACTCCTAGCCACGCCAAAGTTACTTCCAAACTGCGCCCATACATATATTGATAATATAGACGCTGAATTAGCGTAATAAGGGCCATACATAAAGTTTACTATATGAGAGGATAAAAGAGAGACTGGAATAGCAACTACCAACCATAAAAAGAACATGATATCAAAATAAATTTGAAATGATTTCTGATAATCAGCTTCACTCCTTCTTTTGATCTCTGCCAGCTTAGGCAGAAAAGATACTGACAACATCATTGGTATAAAATCGAATAGCTCGGAAAGCTTAACGGCTACGGAATAAAATCCTAATTCTGCTTTATCTGTCAATAAAGTCCCAAGCATTACCTGGTCTATTTTTGAATAAATGAAAGTTGTGAAACCAGCTACTAATAAAGGCCAACTCTGCTGAAGTAAGCTCTTAGCACGCTTAATACTGCTTCGCCAAGCTTGAATATGATGACCGTTATTTCTATAGACAATTACCAAAGCTACAGCACCCAAAGCTATTTCGGCTGCTCTGGCCCACGCAAACGCAATTAGTGGGGCGCGGGTTTGAATCAAGGCCACTCTTACCAGGGCGATGAATATATAAGCTGAATTTTTGGCAAAAATAGTATATTTAGACTGGATTTGCGATCGAAACCACAAGTCGATGGTATCAAAAGCCTGAAAAATAGTTCCTATAGCTACAACGCCCGTCAGCCAGGGGAGTAATTTTTCCGATGGGTTGAGCAGAGAAATCGTTCCAACCGCCAGCGATAACGTTACGATACCGCCCATCAGCTTGAGAGTAAAGGCAGTACCAAGAGTTTCTGCTTTACAAGCAGGATCGCGAGCTATGTCCCGCACCACGATCGTATCTAGCCCCAAGTTACTAAGAGGAGCAAACAGCGCTACAAAAGTCATCGCATAGTTGAATAGCCCGAACTTTTCTGGGCCTAAATAGCGAGCCACCCATACCCCCACCAACAGACCTACACTCAGTTGCAGGATTTTTTCCGAGAATAGCCAAGCGGTGTTCGCCATAATTTGGCGCAAACCAGGGCTAAGTTTTTGAGTGAGTGTGGCGAACTTGTTTAACATTAACTGTGTTAAATCTCCTAAAAAGTGGTTGGAGTACTAGATAAGCCGCTGCGAAAGACGCAAGGCAACAATAACTCTCTTTATCAAGGGCCTGCCCGGTTTGATGGCTCTGTTGGTTTTAGGGAAGCGGCTTCCTGAGATTTGGTACGGTCATCGCTGAAGTTTTTTTGTGCAATGTCTAGGCTCAGTCGAACTGTCGATAAAACATAATAAAACCAAGTATAGCTTAAATCAATAATCGCACTTTCGGAAAGGTTCCTCATAAACATATACGTTATAAGTATTAGGGGCAGTACCGAGTCAGGTTTTTTACTACGAATCAAATAGATGACTGCCATAGCCAAACTGGTAACAAAGGCCAGAAAAAATAATATTAACCCAATCCAACCTAATTGCACGTATATTTCTATAAAGCCATTATGAGAATTGGGTGGCCTCCATTCATTATCAGTTATAACTGAATGAGCGGGGTCATCAAAACCTCGCCAGGGTTGCCAAAAACCGACGTATCCATAACCAAACACCGGACGCTTGTTGGCCAGCGGTATAATCATTGCCCATATAGTTGTGCGGCCTGTAAACGTCAGATCCTTACCTAGCCAATCCACGACAATTAGTGGTAGATTGTCGGTTATCAAAATACTTAGAGAAGCGCTTATAACTAGAAAAAGTACGACCGCAGTAAAAGCCCACTGAAAATTCAAACGTTTAACATAACGAAGGTATGAGGAAAAGGCTATTAATATAAAGCTGGTAACTAAAGCTCCTGCGGATTTAGCGCGTTTCATGAAAGCAAATGATAAAACAGTCATTCCTAAAGACAGCCAGCGCCCTTTTGGTTGATAAACTGCGTGCAAATACCACAAAATCGCACTCAAACACATCAAACCTGAAAAGGCATTTTTTGAGTATAGAACGCCTGCCCATTCTTCTCCAACTGGCGGTTTTAATAACAAACTTAAAAGCGCTACTCCTAAATTGCTCACTCGCAGAATACCAGCTAATTCTTTCCAGCTATATTGATTGCACAAGTAAACGATAAAAAGATGTGTTCCAAGTAACACTGCACTAGCTCTCAACGTTAGCTCTGGCGTTCCTGACCAGAAGGCAGACATGAGCGCTTGAAAAACCAAAGCCCATAAAAAAGGGTTATGAGAAATAAGTGCTAAAAACGTAGTTACTGAATTCTTAATAACAGGCCGCAACCTTGTAGATATTATTAAAAAAAAACTGCAAATACACCTACTTGAATTAAATCCAAATTTTTTACTTGTCTGGCAGCTAGCCCAGAGGGATTAAAGTAATTAAATGGGGCTACTGTCATTCTCGACGAACACAATAAAATGAAAAATATAAAGTATTTCTCTATTTTGGCAGCAACTTTTTCCTGTCTGGCATAATGAAATAGAACTACAGTATAAATTCCAGCAATACCAACTATAAGTAACAAAAGTACGGGATTACTTTGAAATAGTTCTTTTAGGGCTTTCATATATTAATTAAAAAAACTAAGTTAATTTGCTGTGTAAAATAAGGGATAAAAATATTTATCTACGATTGCTCAGTTTGTTTATCCTGGCGTTGAGGATGTTTGCTCACTGGGCAAATTATCATAATTTTACCTCAAAAATATTAACTTACCCAATCCCAAACTTTGCCAATAAGTTCCTTACCCACCTAAGTTAGCGCCAATTCCTAAAAATTCCAGGAGCCACAAAGGAGATCTGAGCTAAGCCTATAGCTCATGATGGGTGGTAGTCTCTCTAAGCATACCACTACAGTAGCAGATAAGATTTGAATCTGCCTAAACCGCCCATCCTATCCAGCCAAAATAACTACCAAGAGTCCCACTATGCAAAAAACAGCAAACGGGCGTCGCCAGAAAGTATGGCCCAAATACCTGGCTGGGAGGTCAGGAAGATCGCGCTTTGGCTGTCAACCTGGAAATCTTTGGCAATTCTCTGTCAGAGCAGTTTTTTAATAGCAGGGTTTAATGGCAGGGAATTTTAAGTAATCTGCTGAAAAACAAACATAACTTTTTTCAGCAGTTACCAGTTCTGGCTTGAACCCTTTTCTAAGCCTTCTGCTTAGCAGCACTACGGCGACGGCTACCAGTTACTAAACCAACTGCTACCACTCCTAAACCTAGAAGCGTGGTGGGTTCGGGAACTGATTTAGCTGTAAACGATGCGCCAACCAAGGAGAAGTCGCTGCTTTGGTTATCTTTGAAGGTCTTACTACCGCCAGCTTCTAGCCTCAAGGTTGTGATCGCTAAATCGGCGAAAGGATTTTTCCAAGTATACCAACCGCCACCTTGTTTGCTACCATTTTGGCTATCCGTCGAGGAACTCAGGTTGACCAAGCTGCCGCCATTTACGTCAACGATCGGAGTATAGGTCTTTTCAACTTTATTGCCATTGAGATCAGTTGCCGTCAGCTTTACTGTCTCATTGACCTTATCTCCAAATATCCCATTGCCGTAGAGGAAACCTAAATCTAAGCTTTCCAGAATAGAAGCACTCCCAGGCGTAAGGTCAATAAACTCATTGCCGCCAAGTTCGCCGTAAGTCAGAGTATCGTACCAGCCGCCGTTGGTTTCCTTAGCGCCACTGTTGACGCCAATACCCTTAACGCGGTTTTTGTCAGAACCAGCTATAGTGTTTCCTGTCAGATCCTGAATGTATTTCCCTTGGAGCAAAGCGCCTTGCTCAACACCGTTGACCTTAACACCGGCTTTAATTTGAACGCCGTCAGCAGTCGAGCAGCTAGGGGTGCTGTTAAGGCTATCGGATCTAGTGCCTATTTTCCCCGTGAAGTCAAGCGCACCAGTACAGGTGCCTACGTTTTGGTTCGTAGTGAAGTTAAATGATGCGGCTTGGGCAGGAGCTGTCCCCAAGGCGAGAAAACTGCCAGCGATTAGGCCGAGACCGATTGAAGTGTGGTTGAGTTTCATAATGTTTCCTCGTTATCTTTTAGGCCAAGTTGCGTAACATATTGAGCTAACTCTGGGCTTGGGCGCTCTTGTTACTATTACTATATTTCATATATAACGCCTTTTAGACCTGAATGTCATCGTTTAATTTACTTAGATGGTTTGATAAAGTTTTGATAAACTACTGAGGCGAGCTTCAGTATGCCCAGGACACAGGATCTTTACAAACAAGGTGGGTGTAACTCAACAACATTAAAAGTAAAAACTCAAGCGTCAACTTTCCTGAGTGGTATATCTTTAATTATTAACTCATCTTAGACTTCGATGTCATCGTTAAATTTACTTAAATAGTGCTGCTGGTGAGATCGCGATCGCGCTATCCCTTAAAATATTACCACTATAGCCACAGTCAGATATTTTAGGACAGTATTGACCGCTCAAACCAAGCAAAGGACTGTGTTTGTAGGCTTCCGTTGCACTTTGCTATATGTGCTGTATAGCCGGCTTGTTAAGCGATTATGAAGATGCTCCTCAAAGGGAGAGACGACACACACGGAGATATTTTTAGACAAAGTTTCCCCGCATCCTATCCTACTGTATGCTTATCTTCGTGCCATTTCGCTATCAGTATGTGTTTCGCGTCACTGATATGAGCTAGCAGCCTTTCCTTTAACACCATTGGCAACTATTCCCAAAACTGAAGCCCCACCAAAAGTTAAGCCATCTAATGCCTTCATTAACATGAAACGGTCAGTTTTGTCAATATTGACGACAACGATAATTCCACCCGCATGGGAAGCTAGGAGGCTGCCATCAGCGAGTCCCACCAGAGGTGGCGTATCGTAGATAACTAAGTCGAAGAAGGCTTGGAATTGCTCCATTAAATGCCACATTTTTGAAGAGGAGAGCAGCTTAATTGGGTCTGAGGGAACCGGGCCAGCAGTCAATACAAACAGGTTGTCCTGCCAGGCTGCTTCTGCTTCACCGCTACGAGATCGCTGGATAACTTCATTAAGACCGATGTCTGTGGCAATGGCATCGCTGAGTCCGCGCACATTCGGTAAGTCCATCATCTTATGCAGCTTAGGACGGCGCAGATCGGCGTCCACCAGTAACACTCGCTGACCAATAGCGGCTGCCGTCTGCGCTAAGTGCAAAGCCACGGTAGATTTACCATCTCCAGGCCCTGCCGAGCTAATTACCAAAGATTCGACAGGACTTTCAGCACTCAGCAAGCGGATATTCGTATGCAGAGAGCGGAAAGCTTCCCAAAACATAAAATCCTTATCTTGCTTCGGCTTCTCACTCCGCTGCAGTACAAGAAGATTTGTGGCCGCTGCTAGTTGAGACAAACTAGCTAATTTTGCTACGGAAGCCAACTTTTTCCGTCTCTTGGCCAAAGGTATAACTGCTAGTATGGGCAGTTTGGTTGCAGCTCTAATTTCTTCAGGAGTATGGAAGACATTATTGATAATCTCCACCAGGAAACCTACTCCTATAGACAACAAGAAGCTCAAAATAGCTACTATCATTAGCTGGCGCTTAGTTTTATTCGCTGTAGCAGGTATGAAATTACCCTTCTCATCCTGCTTTACCTCAGGCGCAACAATTAGCTCCCAAGGCGCTTGTTCTTGGGCAGCACTTATCCGTAACCCTTCTTGCTTGGCTAAAAATTGATTAAGAGCATCGGTGGCAATTTGTAAATTTCGCTGAATATCGGCGTACTGGCGATCTACATAAGGCCATTTTTTCAGTTTTTGATTTAACATTCCTTGACCTTGTACAATTGCTTTCTGGCGAGCCTCTAGTTCCCGAATTTGTCCGGCAGCTTTTTCCACAATCGCTTCAGCTTCTTGACGCAACAGGGAACGCATATTTTCCTGTTTTTGGAGTAAAATTTTCATCGGAATGCTGTCTTGCTGGAATTGCACTGAAGTTTGTGCAATCTGACTATCTAACTCCTGCGCCTGTCTGAGTAACTGACCATAGGCCACAGCATCGTTACTTAGAAGCGAGGTAGGGTTGTCTTGGGCTATCTTTTTTAGGTTGGCGTAGACTATTCTGGCCTGAGCTAGTTGTTGTTCCACGTCTGCTCGTGCGTTAGCCAGATAAGTTGCTTGACGAGACAGTTCTTCGCCCTGAGTCTTAGGATCGGTCAAGTTGTTTTCCTGCCGCAGTTTTTGTAGTTGCCTTTGCAGCGTGTCAACTCTGTTTTCCAAGTGAGGCAGCTGTTCTTCAATAAACTTAATTCCCTGCTGCGTGCTTGTCAGGCGTTGCTGGAGACTGTAGGCTAGATAAGCTTGGGCAATTTTATCCAATACCAACTTAATTTTTTTTATCTCGTCATCTTGGTAGCTGACTTCTAAAATTTTGGTTCCTAGTTGTTTTCCATCTTGTAAATAATTAATGCGCGTAATCTTCAGTTGCTTGCTCAATGAGTTATAAGTAATATCCGGATACTGAGTTTGCAACTCCTTGATGACTGGCTCCATTAGTTTTGCACTCTGTAAAACCCTAATTTGAGTTTCATAATCCAAGGTATCGGTTGAGATCCTAATATCTTGTGCAGCTGTTCTTCCACCTAGTGTTTGATCCAGTAAGGCTAGCCTGGTCAATTTGGCTTCACTTGTTACAGGCTCAACTAAAAGCTTAAACAAGCCTTCATACACTGGAGGAGTCTTCTTTGCTTTCAAGACCAGCAAACTGCCCAGGGTTCCAGTTAAGGCAATTGCTACAAACAGTATTACAAATGCCCGACGGCGTAGAACTGCCAACACCCAACCGATGCTAAGTTGAGAATCATCGCTCTCCGATGGCTGATCTGTGTAGCTTTGCGACAATGACTGAGAGTGCTTGGCATTACGCTTGGGTGAAAGCGGATGGAATTCGTGTTCTGTATTCATATTTTTACTTCGTTTGAAGTGAGTTATACCTCAGAAAAATCCCTAAGCTTTGCTTAATTCGATACTAGCCACATAATCCGCGAATATTCATCTTGTTTGTCTACCTGATAGGATCGCTGTATTGACTAAAACAGCCCCAGAAGTCTCAATAGGACAGAAATATTATTTACAGGTCTTAAGAGAGAGTCTATGGTGTCCAAAACTCTAGTCATGCCAGATCGACTTACTACGATCGCGTCGTTATTGCGGAGTAGGGGATTATTTACCTCGTTGATGCTTTCGGCAAAATCAACAACCACTGTTCTTCGAGAAACAGTGCCATTTTGGTTGAGGCGAATCAGTTCTACAGAACTTTGACGCGCTCGCCGTCTGTCGAATCCTCCCGCTGCCAGCAGAGCCTGATTTAATGGGGTATTTGGTGGCACCTCCACCACTCCAGGCTTGGGAACTTCTCCTACCACGTTAATTCTAATAGTAGCGGGGGAAAAAGTAGCCGTAGCGATTTGGGCTGCTTCTGTAGGGTTTACGTCGGTTGCAGTGGGGACAAAAATGGTGTCTCTATCTTGCAATACCAGTTCTTGACTGATATCTCCTGTCTGCAATAGATTCCATAGGTTGACGTTAATAATTTGTTGTGCGCCTGCTCTAGTGAGCCTGCGTACCTGGATCTGGCGAATATCAGCTGCGGAGGTAATTCCCCCAGCCTGCTGAATTGCTCTTGTCAAACTTGGAAGGATAGCGGCCGATCTATCGGCATTGGTGTTTACTCCTCCTCGTTCAGCTATGATATATGTCCCAGGACGGGCAACTTCACCCGCAATTGCAACAGTCAGCGGTCGAATTGGATCGACTCCAAAGTTTGAAGCAGCTATCTGGCTGGCTTGTACCTGGTTGAAATTACTTTGAGTGGGGACGAAAATGGTGTCTCCGTCGCGTATTTTGATGTCTTGATTGCTAGCACCTGCCTGCAATAGTTCTGTCAGATCGAGTTTTATCACTTCTGGCGAACCTGACCTTTTCTTTCGGCGTAGCTGTACGTTTGCGAGATCTGCACTTAGATTCATTCCCCCCGCCAGCTGAATTGCCTGCGTCACAGTTGGAAAGCGTACATTTGGAGACGAAGGCTCTCTGACAGATACGGTGTAGGTTCCAGGACGCTCCACTTCCCCCGAAACCAAAATGGTTACGGGACGAGGCTCCACAAGATTCACCGTGATCGCGGGATATTTGAGGATACTAGCGTATTTAGCAGAGATCGCCTCAGACGCCTGTTCCAATGTCAGCCCGAATAGGGATATTTTGCCAACCAGGGGCATATTGATTGAGCCATCTACTAGCAGCTGGTACTCCCCGCTGTATTGGGGGACTTCTAAAATATCGATGCGGATGCGATCGCCTCCTCCTAAAGTGTAAGCTGCTGTCTGCGATTCCACAAAGCTGCTATTCTGCTGTCTTGGTGCAGACTGTAGCTGAGCAAGCTGTAGCGCCAGGGAAGGAGTTGGGCTAGCAACGAGCGTCAAACTCAACAGCACAAGACCCGCAAACGACGGGGTAATTTGTCTGGAGAAATCAGAATAGACCATTAGGAAACATTTTTGCTCCACTATCTTTTAAATTTAAACTCCCCAAGGCGAAACTGGCACACTACAGATGGTTATAAAACAAAGATTTATCAGGTATGCTCTGTTATCTATCTTGTGTCACTCTAAGCAGAGGAAAATTGGTAATCCACCGACCAAGTGGGATGTTGAATAGGATTAGAGAAAAAGTTCATCAAAGCAATTAAACGAGGAAACCCCTGCTCTTTCGTACAAAGTCATGCTAAAAGTCAAAAGTTTATCTCACAAGCTTTACTGGGCAAGGCTTTCAGGTTATGTTCAGGTTTTTTTAAGTTAAACTCTTGCCCAGTAAAGCTGACAAGGAATTTAGCATACCAGAAACGGAAGAACCCTAATACTCCGGTTTACCGAGAGTTGGATATAGGGGCAAAACGGAATCTGCCAAGCGGTAAAGTCAAAAGCAAATACTTAGATGCTACCGTATCCGTGACAATAATTATGCCCTTAAGGAACAAAACAGCATGAAACGCGATATGGTCGAGCTTTTATCGGGTCGGGAGTTGGACAAAATGCGTCAAGCTGGGCGCTTGGCTGCCGAACTTCTCCTCCATCTGGAACCGATGATAAAACCAGGGGTAAGCACTCTGGAAGTCAACGACGAGGCAGAACGCTGGACTAAGGCTCGTGGGGCCAAGAGCGCTCCGCTTGGCTACAAAGGATTTCCCAAATCTATCTGCACTAGCATCAACGAAGTGGTATGCCACGGCATTCCTAATGCTAAGCAGATTCTTAAAGAGGGGGACATCATTAATGTTGATGTGACGCCTCTTGTTGATGGTTATCACGGCGATACTTCTAAGACTTTCCTAGTCGGTACGCCTTCACCCAAGGCGAAAAAGTTGGTCGAGGTGACCCAAGAGTGCCTCATGCGGGGTATTGCAGAGGTCAAGCCAGGGGCACGGATCGGCGACATTGGTGCTGCTATTCAGGAGTACGCTGAGTCGCAAGGCTTTTCGGTAGTGCGGAATTTTGCGGGACATGGTGTCCACCGCGTTTTTCACACTGCGCCTGAAGTCCTCCACTACGGTAAGCGAGGGACGGGTATGCGTCTAAAGCCGTGGATGGTTTTTACTATTGAACCGATGATTAATGAGGGCACATGGGAGGTGGAAATCCTTAAAGATGGGTGGACTGCTGTCACTAAGGATAGAAAACTCTCTGCCCAGTTTGAGCATACTGTGGCTGTGACTGAGGCGGGGGTGGAGATCCTCACCCAAAGCTGAGAAGATACTAAAAGAGTTGCAGTAGTAGCAAGTCTGCAACTCTACGGGGAATGCGATCGCTTTATATGGGTGTAAATTAATCTCAGCAAGGTCACCAACTATCAATGTTTTTAATCAAAGATTAACTAAATGATAACCAATAATTGTAATTATTGATATTCTGCATGGTGTCATTGCAGTTACTGCATAAAATCTGAATATTACGCCTTAAGATATATGACAAGTAATCTAAAATTAACAGAAGCTACATATATATGTTAAAGGAGAAAGTGAAATGAATACCGCAGTCAAAACGTCAGTTAAGGCATCAGCTAGTGACAATAACGACAGTTTTAACTTTGACCTATGGGCTAGAGAAGTTAAACCCCAGCTGCTTGCTGCTCTTAAAAAAAGAGCCGAAAAATAATCGGATTTTGGTACATAATTACTAAGCATATATACTTATACGCGAAAAAAACAGACATTAAACTCGGAGAAAAAGTTAATGCTACGCATCGCTAGCGCGATCGCAATTGGGAAGCGCTGGCTAACCGAATCAACGCGGCTATTACAGCAGAAGAATCTTTGCAAGGTAAACTAATTCGCGTTGTTCGTCCTGCTCTTTCACCGTAGAGTACAGAGATGATTAAATAGCGATCGCTCTCCGTCTAAATGATCGAATTATTATAGTAGAAATAGAATAAGATTGTGAACGGTCAACAAATGGCACACATTACCACGACTGAATTACCCCAAACCCTCCAGACTCTACTTATAGAGGTCGAACGTACCAAAACCCCTCTAACCGTCATCCATGAAGGAAAAGCATTAGTGATTATTTATCCGGCGACTACCCAAGCTCCACGCCCCTCCTTTGGTGCAATGAAAGGAAGCGGTGAAATATTAGGAGATTTAATTGCTCCTGTCGCCGAACTGTGGGAAGTTTTAGAATGAAACTTTTACTCGATACGCACATTTGGCTTTGGTATTTACTGGGCGACCCACGCCTATCGCCACCACTTCAAACGGCGATCGCCGATCCTAACACTGAACTTTGGCTAAGTCCAATTAGCATTTGGGAAACACTCATACTTGCAGAAAAAGGACGGATATCTTTACAGCCAGATCCGGTTACATGGGTTAACTTAGCTTTAAAAACTCTGGAAACTCGTGAAGCCCAAATGAATCACTCCATTGCCATTTTAAGGCACTATCCGTCCAATCATCGCATTCTCATGGTGGAAATGGATAAGATTGTGAGTGGAAAAAGATGTTGGGTTTCCTTGCGTTAACCCAACTTACGCCGAATTTTTAAACAGTTCATTAGAACGCGAAAGCTTGACCTACACTCTTTTAAATTATGCCGATAAGACCTATTTTGTCTGGCTCTTCCGTACTTAGTGTGCTAAAATGTTATGAAAATGCCACAAGAGTAAAGCCCGTATTTCAAAATTATTAAAATTTCTAAATCCAAATCCACAACGTTTTAACAATTTTAATTTATT
>NZ_JAIQZM010000032.1 GCF_023333595.1 Argonema galeatum A003/A1 | reverse complement strand
AAACATTGTAGAGACGTTTCATGAAACGTCTCTACAGCCTAGAGACATAAAGGGGGTAATCGTTGCGGATTTGGTATCATACCAAATCCGGGTTAGCTACTCCCTTTTTTTTGAAGCCCGCGCTTCTCTGGCGAGAGTTTGTCTAGCCGCGACTTTAGTCGTCATACCAAATCCGGGTTTGTTACCCCATGAGAATTTTTGGCATAAACATTGTAGAGACGTTTCATGAAACGTCTCTACAGCCGCTCAACATAAAGGGGGTAATCGTTGCGGATTTGGTATCAGTCATCATGGCTTATTGATTCGGCATATCTGTTGAAAGAGGTGTTGCGGCCATCTTAGTCAATACTTCACCTTCATTATGCTTAATTTTCTGCTTCAAAGGAATCTCAACAACAAACTCTGCCCCCTGTCCTGGTGCTGAAATGCAAGTCAGACTACCCTGATGTTTTTCTACCACAATTTGGTAGCTAATAGCCAACCCCAAACCAGTACCAGAACCGACAGGTTTTGTGGTAAAGAAAGGGTCAAAAACCCTTGTGCGTACTTCCTCTTTCATGCCCAATCCATTGTCAGCAATCCTGATTTCTACTTTGTTACCGTTGATGACGCTGGTGCAAATATGAATGTGTCCTTTTTTGTTTGTAAAAACTCCTTTTTCCTTTACTGCTGATAGAGCATAGGTCTTAAATGACTCTTCTATAGCATCTATCGCATTGCTGAGAATATTCATAAATACTTGATTTAAGAAACTGGCATAACACTCCACTTCTGGCAGTTTACCATACTCTTTAACAATTTCAATATCAGAATGTTCTAATCTAGTTTTCAGGCGATTTTGCAACAACAAGAGAGTGCTATCTATCCCTTCATGGATATCTACTGATTTCATTGCCGCCTCATCCAGGCGTGAAAAATTTCGCAGCGACAGAACAATTTGGCGGATGCGGTCTGCCCCTACCTGCATCGAATTGAGGAGTCTAGGGAAGTCAGAGACTATAAATTCGAGATCGATATTTTTGGCAATTTCTTCAATCTCAGATGTTGCATTATAAGAATGCTGTTTGTAAAAATCTAGCAACTTTAGTAAGTCTTGGAAATATTCACTAGCATGGATAAGATTGCCGTAGATAAAGTTAATCGGGTTGTTTATTTCGTGAGCTATTCCGGCAACCATTTGCCCTAAGCTAGACATTTTTTCAGTTTGAATTAACTGAGTTTGTGCAGCTTGTAATTCTTTTAATGCCAGTTCAAGCTGAATTGCTTGTTCTTTCAACAGGCTATTTTTTTCTTGTAACTCCACCGTCCTTGCTTCCACTTTCTGTTCGAGCGTTCGGTTGTAATTCTCTAGTTGATCGTTAGCTTCGATCAAGTTTTGGCTAGCGGTTTCCAATTTTCCATATAAAATCGCATTTTTTAGCGATATAGCCACCTGGGAAGAAAGTATTTTTAAAACTTCCAGTCTCTCTCTCGTAAATGCTCCATTTGTTACATTATTTTCCAAATAAATAATCCCAATCAATTTGCTTTGGTTAATAAGAGGTGTACATAATATAGACTTTATCTTGTTTTTTATGATATAAGGATCGTTGCCAAATCTTACGGATTGTCCAGCATCATCCAACACGACATTTTCTTTAGTTATGGCGACATAATTAATTATAGGCACGGGCAGATTCTGACTTGTCTCAATCGGCGTTTCTGACCAGAATACAACTTCATCTTGCTCCACTGTACCCGTAGCCTCTATCAGTAACTGTCCTTCTTTCTCCAATATGAGGCAGCTGGTTGTAGCTCCGGCATTTTCCATCACAATTTTAAGTAATTTATCCAGTAATTTATCCAGAACTATTTCCTCAGCCAACGCAAGAGACGCTTTGTTCACAGTGGACAAATCCAAGACCGCCGAACTTCCTCCTGTGGTAGATGTCGTTGTCCTATTAGTCTGGATACCTATGGATTCTCGCTTCAACATCTCGGAAAAGACCGCAGGATATCTGGACTCCAAATCTTTAGCCTTAGCTTTAGCTCCCCAATGAACATATCCATAGTAAGCCTGCGTCAGATAGATTTGAGCAAACTTGTCTCTGCCAAGAGAGAAATAAAACTCTGCTGCTAGTTCCGAAGCTAGTGCTTCTTCCTGAACATATCCTTGTTCTTTTGCTCCCGTTATAGCTCGGTCATAATATTCCATTGCTTCTAAAATTTGCCCTTGTACCCGTGCTTTTTCCGCCTCAACAAGTTCGTATTTATGCTTGAAGTTTGTGGGAGCAGATTCTGCCCATCGCTGCATTTTTTGCTGATTTTCTTCTACAATACCCAGGTATTCTTGTTGCTCCAAGCTTGAAACTTTGGGATAGTGAGCAAGGAGAGCCAGCGAATAGTAGAAGTTCTGAGCAGCGGAAATTACCATCCCCATTACACTTGCTGCGTGTGCTGCTGCTAAACTGGCGTTAGCAACAGCATTCTTAGGTTCTTTAAACAGATAAAATAGAATCGTCTTGGCAAGATAGGCAATAAACAGCAAAATTCTATTGTTAGTTTCAATAAAAACAGGCAGCATTTCTGTTTCATCAAAACTCTCGCCCACCAACTGACATTTACCATCGGCTTCCTTTTGAAGATTTAAAGTCAGTTGGTGCAACATCTTAATGTAGTAGATAGAATAATCTTGTTTTAGTTTCAGCGCTAAATCAACATATTGCCTTTGTTGCTGCTCTACAATGTCTAATCGCTCCCCAGTCAAAAACAGGCTAGTGCAATAAGAAGTAGCACTATAGCCAGCATATTCTATATCCCCGGTTTCCAATCCACTTTGCATACTCTCTTGAAACGGTTGTAATGTGTTTTTGAGATGCTCTTTCCAGGGTCTAATCAAACCGTTAAATAAATTGTAAATTTTACATTTAAGAGAGTTGGCATCAAACTTATCCAATAGCTTTAAAGCTAGCTGACTTGCATGATACCCTGTATCTATGTCGCCACTAGCACACACCATTACGCCATAAAAAGCATAAGCAAAAGCAGCTAATGCTGAATGACCATGTTCAATAGAGAGATTGACCTGAGCCAATACAGTCAGGGGCAAAATTTCGGGCTTAGCAGCGACAGCAGGAGAAACAAGAGACATCAGTATCCGTAAAGCTGCTATTTTGTAGGGATCTGTCATTTCTGGGAAATTTTCTAAATCTGTCAGAGAAGGCAACTCAACCGCAAAACCACCTTCAAGCGCTTCATTTGACAAAGAGATACCCAGCATATCCAGCACTTGTAGCCCTGTATCGATCGCTTTTTGCATCTGATTTTGAGCCATGTAAAACTGGATTTGCAGCTCGTATACTTTCACTTTTTCTAGCAGGGTATTAGCTTGTTGCAGAACGATTTCAGCAAGAGCGGCAGAGCTTTCATAATTGGTATTGAGGTATTCCGCTTCCACTGCTTCTACATAAAGTCCAAGCGTCAGGTCATAGTTACTCTGCCAACTGTTTTCTGCTAATAGTTCTAACCCTATTCTTAGTTGTGTGACGGCAGCCTCGTAAGCTGTCGCGGCTTTAGCCTTTCGACCAGCTATTAAATTTAATTGAGCAAGCTTGTATTTTTCTTCTGGCTCGGTAATGAATTCTAGTCCCACATTTAGCTGATTAACAATATCAAAGACATTTTCTTCTAGATCGTCTTGATTTGTATTCTGTAACAGTAGTTGACCAATTTTTAAGTGGGTAGTTTTTTGATGGTCAGTAGGAATCAAAGAATAAGCTGCTTGTTGTACCCGGTCATGCAAAAACTTGTAGGATACTTTGTAAGTGTTAATTTCTAATTGGTTTTCTTGACTATTACCCATTACTAAGGACTCATTACCTTTGAAGAGTAAAGGGATTTTGTAAGCACCTTCCCCGATGGGCAGAATTAGACCAGCCTGAAGTCCATCCCATAATGCAGATGCCGTTTCTGATATGGATTCTTCATTGACGATCGCCAAAACGTCTAAATTAAATCGGTTCCCAATACAGGCAGCTAATTTTAAAATTTTCTGGGTGTTTGGAGGCAGCTTTTGAATATTTCTGGCTATGAGTTCGACGACGTTATAATCTGCAATTCCCACTGTTTGAATTTGCTTCATATCCCACTGCCATCTGCCGATGCTGAAGTCGAATGTCAACAGCTTTTCTGCGTAAAGGGAGGTGAGCAACTGAGTTATAAAAAAGGGATTACCTTGAGTTTTATTGAAAACTAGCTCAACTAATAACTTGCATTTTTCTGTTTCATTCCCATCGTTGCTTGCAAGCAAACATTCTCCCTCAAATTCTCCTTGTTTATGGGAGAAGCAAACAAGCGCAGGTACTGGTGATGAGCAGTTGTCACCCAAAGTATCGGCAACTAATTGACTGACTGTACTGAGTGCCAACGGTTGGAGGATGATATTATTTACTATTGACCCGGATGAATGAATTTTATCCAAGGTCTGCATTAAGGGATGGGTTGGGCTTACTTCATTATCTCGATACGCTCCAATCAGCAGCAAGTATTGACTATCTGGGTCAGTTATCACCAAATGAATCAATTTCAAAGATGCTGAATCTGCCCATTGCAAATCATCTAAAAATAAAACCAGTGGATGTGCTTTTTCTGTAAAAATACGAATGAATTCTTTAAAAACAAGATTAAACCGATTTTGTGATTCGTTCGCTCCTAGCTGGTAAACTTCAGGTTGCACGCCAACTATCAATTCCAATTCTGGAATAACGTCAATTATTACCCTAGCATTTTGCCCTAAAGCATTTAAAATCTTCTGTTTCCAAAAAATTATTTTTTCTGAGCTTTCTGTTAATAGTTGTCTGATCAATTCCTGAAATGCTTGAATCAAGGCTGCATAGGGAATATTCCGCTTAAATTGGTCGAATTTGCCCGCGATAAAATAACCCCGCGCTGCAACAATGGGTTTATGAACTTCATAAACCAAACAAGATTTGCCTATTCCTGAGTAACCGGAAACTAGCATCATCTCTGCTGTTCCAGCACTAACCCGGTCAAAGGCATCCATTAGAGTAGCTACTTGCGCTTCTCGTCCATACAGTTTTTGTGGAATGAGAAATTGACCCAATTTATCGCGCTGACCGGGAATGAAGTGGGAAATTTCGCCATTTTGTTGCAGCTGACTTAGACATTGTTCTAAATCCGCTTTAAGGCCATAAGCACTTTGATATCTGTCTTCAGCAGTCTTGGCTAATAATTTCATGACAATATCCGAAACTGCTTTGGGAATTTCGCTATTTTTAATTCTAGATTTTGGATTTTCAATAGTCTGTTCTGTTCTGCTATTCTGCGCCTCTGCACATACAATGTCGTAGGGTGGTATTGGTTGTTTAGCGATGTGGCAGTGAACTAATTCCATCGGATCGGTAGCTTTAAATGGCAGTTCGCCGCACAGTATTTCATAAAATGTGACGCCCAAAGAATATAAGTCCGTGCGGTAGTCAATGGAGCGATTCATCCGCCCCGTTTGCTCTGGGGATATATAAGCAAGGGTGCCTTCTAGTAAAGTGGGATGGCTGAGTTCTTGGGTTTCTTTAGACAGTCGCGTAGCAATGCTAAAGTCAGTAATTTTTACTTTGAGGGTTGTAGCATTAATGATGATGTTTGTCGGCTTAATATCTTTATGAATAATTTGGTTGTCGTGCAATTTACCCAGAGTGTCTGCTAGTTGAATACCGATGTTCAGAAACTCTGTTAGTTCCAGTTTGCGATCGCATAAAAACTTGTTGAGTGCTTCTCCTCTCGAATCTTCCAATATCAGTGCCAGACCGTTACGGTGATTTTCCAACCCATACGGCTTGACAATACCTTCTAAATTGAGGTTTTTGGAGATTTCATATTCATGCCTCAATTGCATGATCTCTTCAAGGGTAGGATAGTCGGCTCTAAGGATTTTGACGATCGCAGCCTTCTTATCTTGCTTTCTCTCTGCACGATAAACTATTGTACTCAAACCCTCGTTAATTTTTTCTATTAGTTTGTAGCCAGCCCTGATATTCATAAATATTTACCTATCTCAACAATGATGGTAGTAGCTCCTGTGCTAAAAGATACAGCCGCTCAAACTAAATTTTGTATTTTTGAGGACACTTTCCTAAAGTTTTGCGGTTAACAACTTTTTGTAACACAAAGTATAGTAGCTTAGCTGCCCTATACTTGGAATCCGTAATTTCCACAGTTTTTATAGCAAAGTGCTTCGGCTTTAGTGCTAAGTGCTGAGTGTGTTTACAACAGCCGAAAAGTTTTTCGACTGCTGCTATTTTAACTAAAATCTAAAATCTAAAATCTAAAATCGATATCATTCCTCGACACGATAGCCAAATTCTGCCAACCGACTGCGAGATTGCCGCCATTTTGGCTCCACTCTTACGAACAACTCTAGATATACTTTGCCATCAATTAATTTTTGCATTTGTTCGCGAGCTGCGCTGCCAATAGTTTTGAGCATGATTCCGCCTTTGCCGATCACAATACCCTTTTGGGAGTCGCGTTCGACATTGATGGCGGCGAAAACGCGAGTAATTGTGGGTGTTTCCTCTACTTTCTCGATCGTGACAGCTACGGAGTGAGGAATTTCTTCGCGAGTTAAAAGCAAAATTTGTTCGCGAATCAGTTCTGCCATAATAAAGCGTTCTGGTTGGTCGGTTACCAGATCGGGGGGATAATAATATGGCCCAGGTTCTAAGCGATCGATTAAAAATTTCTGAAGCGCCTCCAAACCATCGCCGTTGAGGGCCGAAAATTTTACGATCGGCCAATTGTGCGGCCCAGCCAGATTGGCATAAGTATCCTCAATCTGGCGGTAAAAAGAAGATTGTTGGTCTATTTTGTTCAATCCCAAGACGATCGGCATTTGGCTGTGGGTTAAAAGATCGACGATGTAGCGATCGCCACCACCAGCTTCCACCGAACCATCCACCACAAACAGCAGCACATCCACCGACTGAATCGCAATTTGGGCATTTTTCACCAACACTTTCCCCAACTGGTGGTGAGGCTTGTGAATTCCCGGCGTATCCACAAAAATCAGCTGCGCCTCTGGCGTAGTTAAAATGCCCCGCAGACGATTGCGCGTCGTCTGGGCTACCGGCGATACGATCGCAACTTTTTGCCCCACCAACTGATTCATCAGAGTGGACTTCCCCACATTGGGGCGTCCGATGATACCAATAAAGCCTGACTTGTATCCCGCCGGTGCAACCGGGATACTGAATGCGTCTGCCCTTTCTAAATCTAAATTATCTTCTTGCTCGCTCATCCTATCCCCTGGCACAAATTTATATCTATCTTTATAATGACTTACGCAAAAACCTTGGTTTTGCCCCCCTAACCCCCAAATTTAGGGGCCTCCCTTCTTATTCCCCCCAGATTTGGGGGGCATGGGGGGAGAAAAGCGTAAGTCCTTTTTATGATGACTTCCGATCGAACATGAAAAATTAATAAGAGAAGAATTACACCTCATTACCAAGTCAAATAGTTGCCATCAAAGTCGTTTTTTCCAGCTTTAGATTGGGTTTTTCTCATATAGAGTTTGGTTGCTTTTGCGGCTGGTAAGGGTGGGCTAAAGAAGTACCCTTGTACGCTATCGCATTTGACCCCGCGCAAAAATTCTAATTCTTCCGCTTTTTCAACTCCTTCAGCAATCACTTTTAAGTTTAGTCCATGCCCTAAAGCAATGACTGCCGTGATAATTGCCGCTTCCTTTGTATGATTCATCAAACCGTGGATAAACGATCGATCTATTTTCAGCGTATCTAAAGGCAATTGTTTCAACGTCCACAAGGAAGAGTAGCCCGTGCCAAAATCATCCATCGAAATGTGAATTCCCATCCTCTGTAACGACTCCAATACCGAAATTGTAAAGTCTACATCTTGGATCGCAATGCTTTCAGTAATTTCTATTTCTAGATAAGCCGGTTCTAGCCCTGTTTCTTTTAAAACTTGTGCAATTATTTTGACCAGGTTGCGTTGCTGGAACTGACGAGCTGAAAGATTAACTGCCATGCGTAGGGGCGGTAAGCCAGCTAACTGCCAAGCGCGATTTTGGGCGCAAGCAGTTCTGAGTACCCATTCTCCGATCGGGCAGATCAGTCCGGTTTCTTCTGCTAGGGGAATAAAGCGATCGGGGGGAATTAATCCGCTAGAGGCAGACTGCCAGCGAATCAAAGCTTCCATCCCTACAATCTCACCTGTATTTAAGTCTATCTGCGGTTGGTAGTGCAACAGAAACTCTTCTCGTTCTAATGCTTTATAGAGATTGTTTTCTAGAACCAATCGCTCAAACGCTTTGTTGCCGATCGCTGATGTATAAAGTTGGTAATTGTTTCGACCCTGTTGCTTAGCGCGATACATCGCAGCATCGGCATTTTTCAGGAGGGTTTCAGCGTCTTCACCATCATAGGGAGCTAGGGCAATTCCTATGCTAGCTTTGACGTTGAGTTCCTGTTGGCTAAATTTAAACGGAATGCTCAGTACATCCAGAAATCGCTGGGCAATTTGTGCGGCATCCTCTGTACTCTGGATTGGGGATAGCAATATGGTAAATTCATCTCCTCCCCAACGGGCAACGATGTCACTTTCGCGCAGACATTGTTTCAGTCGTTTGGCGACATCTTGCAGCAACTCATCGCCAACAGCATGGCCTAGCGTATCGTTAATATTCTTGAAAAAATCCAAGTCGAGAAACGCCACAGCCAACATTTCCCGGCGCTGATGGATTTTTGCTAGTGCCAGAGAAAGGCGGTCATTAAATAGTAACCGATTCGGCAAACCCGTCAGCAGGTCGTGGGAAGCTTGATGCCGGATTGTATCTTCTACTCGTCTCTGCATCGCCGCCATGTAGAGGTGAACTCCCAAAGCTTGAGCGAGTTTAATTTCATCGGAACTCCACTCTTTGGCTTGTCCTTTTTTGATTTCTCGCCAAGCTTCAAAAGACCTGCGGGGTCGCAAGTTGCGTTCGTCTGGATTTAAACGTCCAGCCCATAATGTTTCTGTTTCAATCTCATTGCGGAAAATCGTGAGGCACCCCACGCATTGTTGTTGATACCGCAGGGGGACAACAAGCAAGGAACGAATAGGAGTTGATTCTAGCTCCGGTTTTAAAAATTCAAGTTGAGACTCTTGATAGATGTCGGCAATGATGTAAGGAAAATTTTGAGTGTTTAGCGGCAGATCGGTTAGATTCTTTAACTCAGGATTTAGAAATAATAACTCAAAGCTCTTTTCGTTGTTGGTATTGGGGGTGTCTTTCGTAGGATTGATGATTTGTTGCCAAAAGGGGCTTTCTTCTATACAGGTCAAAGACAACTGTTCGCTGTAGGTGTAAAGTTGAGCGGGCTGAGCGGTCGGCTCTGCTGTTATATACAACCGACCACCAGAACCCTGTAAGGCTTTGACGGTTTGCTCAAGTACTTTTTGCCGAATTTCTGTAATGTTAAGCGGCGAGTGGAGCAGACGGCTGATTTGGTTACATACGGCTTCGTGTTGAGCTTGCTGTCGAGTGCGCGAAAGCAGATTAGACTGGGCGATCGCGATCGACACTTGATCCACCAACAGCTGTACGATTTTTAAATCTCGTTCTGTAAAGCTTTTTGGCTCCGCATGATGAGAGACTAACAAACCCCACAGCTGATTTTGGTGCAATATCGGCACGCTCAGGGAAGAATTCACCCCCATAGTGGTAAGATATTCTACGTGGCAGGGATCGACGGGGCTGTAGCGAATATCTTCCGTAGCTAGGCTTTCTTGTGTATTGGGGCAATCTAGTTGGCTGACGGTTTTCTGCCCAGAAACCACATCCACTATCACCCGCTGACGAGCTTTAACAAACATCTGACGGGCATACGGAGGAACATCGCCAGCTGGAAAATGCAATCCCAGCAATGAAGGGAGCCGAGCGCCATGACGAGCCTCAGCAGTCACTTCCCCGCTCCCATCTGCATGAAATAAATAAATTTTTACGCGATCGGTCCCTAAAAATGAGCGGATTTCCTGTACTGTAGTTGTCAAAATTTCTCGCAGCTCTAACGAGCGGCGAATTCGAGTGGCAATCCGATTTAGCAAACTCTCGCGATCGTAAACCTGGGCTTCCTCTCCCTTTATTCCTAAGTCCGGTGCTTTTGTATTTTTTTTATGCGCCATCCTAATAAACCTTCTAATTTGAGCGGTCTGTGATGCTCCCTTCTGAATTATTTGTTCAAAAACCAGGTTGCGATCGACAAAGATTTAAATTCGTCGTTTATGTATACAAGTTTACATTTTTTCCGCGAAAATCTTTAAATTATATTCAATATACTTAAGATTTTGTTAAAATCTCTAGAAAGAAACAAATGTTTGCTATATGATCTGGCGTGCGATCGTACCTGTCACATTTACAGACTCATAAAAGCTATTTGGACTGTGTTTTTAGCTATTTTTGTCTGTTTTTGCTTGGGAGTATTCACGTAAATTTAAGAAAAGCCAGTATAATTTTAAACGGAAGTTTCTCCGTAAAAATGACTCCCATATACGTAACGGCAAAGCGTTTGATATTCTTGACCGTATAATTACTTAGCACCATAACATGACCGCAACATCAATTAAACCTAGTGACTGGGATGCCCTGACCGCTGCATTGCAAGGAATCGAAATCATTACCGATCCGATCCAAGTAGCTAAATTATCCCAGGATTACCATACTTTTAGCCCCATTTTACAAGCCCAGCTAGCCGGAAAGACAGGCGAGCTGGTTGTCCGTCCAGCCAACGAAGCAGAAGTGTTGCGGGCAGCCGCCGCCTGCGTAAAATTCAAGGTGCCTCTGACAGTGCGAGGCGCTGGTACTGGCAACTACGGGCAATGCGTACCGCTACAAGGCGGCGTCATCTTGGATATGACCCGAATGCAGAATATCTGCTGGGTGAAACCGGGGGTAGCGCGGGTAGAAGCTGGTGTCAAGCTGGCGCAACTGGATAAAAAAGCCAAAGAAATCGGCTGGGAAATGCGGATGGCACCCTCGACGTATCGGACGGCAACTATTGGAGGTTTTATTGCCGGTGGTAGTGGCGGTATAGGTTCTATTACCTATGGACTGCTGGCCGATCGCGGCAATCTGCTCGCCCTACGAGTAGTCACCCTGGAAGAGACTCCACGTGCGATCGACTTACGAGGAGACGACGTTCAGAAAGTAAATCATGCCTGGGGCATCAACGGCATCATTACTGAGTTAGAGATTCCCCTGGGGCCAGCTTATCCTTGGGCAGAAGCGATCGTCACCTTTGAAAGCTTCATGGCAGCTGCGCGATTTGGACAAGCCCTGGCGAATGCAGATGGAATGATGAAAAAACTTATTTGCATCACAGCATCGCCAATTCCCAGCTATCTTACCGCTTTACGCCCATACATTCCCGACGGCACTCACGCTGCACTGCTGATGGTGGCAGAAACCTCCCTAGAACCATTGCAAGATATGGTAAAGGAATTCGGCGGCACAATTACCTATCAAAAACTGGCACAGGACTCCGGTAAAGGTTTCCATCTGGCCGAATTTACCTGGAATCACACCACCTTACACGCTCGCAATGTCGATCCGTCCATAACTTACCTGCAAAGCATATTCCCCGCAGACAAAAGCCTTAAGCTAGTTGAGCATATGTACGATCGCTTCGGCGACGAAGTAATGATGCACCTGGAATTTTTCCGAGTAGGCGGTACAGCAATTCCTGGCGCTTTGCAACTCGTTCGCTACACCACAGAAGAACGCCTCAACGAAATTATTCGCTATCACGAAGAACAGGGCGTCTTTATTGCCAATCCCCACGTTTATATTTTGGAATTGGGAGGTAGAAAGAAAGTTGATATCGAACAGCTAAAATTTAAGGAAATGGTCGATCCTTATGGGCTGCTCAATCCAGGTAAAATGCGAGTACGTTTGGAGCAATGACATTAGTCATCAGTCATTAGTCATTAGTCATTAGTAACTTTCGTAGGTTGGGTTGAGGTAACGAAACCCAACCCTGACCTTGGCGAGAGTTGGGTTTCGTTACCTCAACCCAATCACCAATCACCAATCCCCAACCACCATGATTCACATTGATGGTTCTTATGGAGAAGGTGGCGGACAGGTACTTCGCACCTCACTGAGTCTGGCTGCTATTACTGGTGAGACGATCCGCATCGAAAACATTCGGGCGGGACGCAAAAAACCCGGACTTGCGGCTCAACATCTGACTGCTGTAAGGGCAGCGGCGGCAATTTGTCAAGCCCAAGTGCGCGGTGATGCACTGCGATCGATGATGCTGGAATTTGTACCTGGTAGCCAAGTGCAGGCGGGACACTATACTTTCGATGTCTCGGAGGCGCGGCAAGGCGGTTCTGCTGGCGCTCTTACCCTCGTTTTGCAAACCATCTTATTACCCTTAGCGCTAGCTGCCGATGACTCTCAGGTAACGCTGCGAGGGGGAACTCACGTCCCTTTTAGCCCTCCCCTTACTTATATCCAGGAAGTCTACTTGCCGATCGCAAGTCGGATGGGTGTGCAAGCTTCCGTAAGACTGAATGCTTGGGGTTGGTATCCCCAAGGTGGCGGAGAGGTGGTGTTGCGGGTAACTGGAGGTAATACCTTGGAGGGGATTAATTTGCTCTCTAGCGGCGCTTTGCGACAGGTGCGGGGTGTTGCGGTGGTGACGAAACTGCCGTCCCACATTCCAGACAGAATGGCTCATCGAGCCGAAAATATTTTGCGAGAGGCTAACCTCCAAGTTAATATTAAAGCGCTGCGGGAGCGGGGTATTGCACCGGGAGCGGGTATTTTTCTCACATCTGAATACAAAAATAGTTTAGCTGGCTTTAGTGCCTTGGGGCGTCAGAATTTTCCTGCTGAAAAAGTAGCTGAAATGGCTTGTGAGGAGTTACTTAATTTCCATGAAAAAGTAGCGCCCGTTGATGTTCATCTTGCCGATCAATTGTTGTTACCATCTGCTTTAGCGTCGTCACAAAGTCAGTATCGCGTGGCTGAAATTAGCACCCATTTAACGACAAATGCTTGGGTAATTCAGCAGTTTGGCTTGGCAGAAATAAATATAGATGAAACTGAAAAAATTGTCGCGATCGCACCTTTAATATCATCTCCTAACGAGCGCCCATAATAATTCTTAGGTATGTTGTTGCGCTTCAGCGCTCTTTAAGATATAGAGTTTTCAAATGAGTCGCGAACACATATTTAATAGTGAAGGTTGGGTTACGACTTAGGTATGTTGTTGCGCTTCAGCGCTCTTTAAGATAGCGCCCAAGATACAACAGGTCTGTTAGACTAGATTAATCCCTGGAGGAAATATCATTATGCAGTTAAGTATCAAGGACTCAATGGGAAAAATTACTACAACGCTGTCGATCGCAAATCATGCTGACCAAGTTCTAGCTGAACGCGGTTTTATCGCGCCAGACGAAATGCGATCGATCGCCTTGAAAAATGTGCTGGTAGACACTGGCGCTACCACTTTGTGTTTGCCACAGAATGTTATCGCTCAACTTGGCTTAAAACTTCTCAAAGAAGTGCCTGTAGAGACGGCAACTGGCATAGGTCAGGCACGCATTTTTGAAGATGCCAAAATTTCTTTAATGGGACGAGAAGGAACGTTTGAATGTTTAGAATTGCCGGGAGGCTCATCTCCATTGCTGGGAGTAATTCCCTTGGAGGCGTTAGGTATTGAACTGGATTTGCAAAATCAAAGGCTTATTCTTTTGCCTTTGAGTCCGACAGCTAGTTATCTAAGAATTTAGTTATAGGGGGTTTCAGTTGCATGAAATACACCCCAGAAACCGGGTTTCTCTGTACCTCATATCATGTCCTTACGCATGGGTTATAGCTAGGGGCTAGGGGCTAGGGGCTAGGGGCTAGGGAAGAGGGAAGAGGGAAGAGGGAAGAGGGAAAAGCTTACTCCGTAAGGGATTATGAACCAGAGGTAAGAGTTGGAGTTGCCCTAACCGACGAGAGCGGTTGCTATACCTAAAAAAATCGTGCGCTCATTCTTATCTGCGTTCATCTGCGTTCATCTGTCTTCATCTGCGGTAAAAATTTAACCAACGATGACAACAGACAATTTGACGATATCACTCACCTGAAAACCGCTGTAAACTTGGAGCCTTGGAATTAGGCTAACACAAAAGTTTTTTTGTAATATCAAAAGCGATCGCACTTTTTGATAAGCTATAGCGCGATCGCACTTGGGATAGTTGCTCCCATCCTACCCTTGACTAAGACGTTTCTTCCATCTGTTTTTTTGACTCTTTGGTACCGTGAAAACGAATGCCTAGAAAAATGTCATAAACAAAACTCCAAAAATCTTTTCCTTGCAGCAGTCCCAGAGATTGGTGACAGCCTTTCTCATCCAAAAGCGGCTGAGTGGCACGATAAGCGGGCTGGTAATTATACCAGGGAATCGAAGGCCACAAATGATGAATTAAGTGATAATTTTGTCCGAGAATCAAGACATTGAGAATAGGACTGGGATAGACACGGGCATTTTTCCAGCGATCGCGTTCCTGAAATGGTCGGTGCGGCAAATAATCAAAAAACAAGCCCAATGCTAGCCCCACCACCAATGCCGGTGAAAACCAAAAATTGAGAATATAGCCCAAAAAGTCATATTGACAGGCAATATAGACAATCGAAGCGACAAACAACCGGCTCAAAAACCATTCCAGCAGCTCATACTTGCGCCACAAACGCCGCTTAAAGAAAAACACCTCGTGATAGAAAAA
Source organism: Argonema galeatum A003/A1 (assembly GCF_023333595.1). Taxonomy (GTDB): domain Bacteria; phylum Cyanobacteriota; class Cyanobacteriia; order Cyanobacteriales; family Aerosakkonemataceae; genus Argonema; species Argonema galeatum. Next base: position 49,660 of record NZ_JAIQZM010000032.1, on the reverse strand, counting down.
CCTCGCTGCAATCAGCCAGAGTGGGCCACCAGTCGAAACAAAATGATCCGGGTCATTTTCTGGATCGTTGACATGGACGTGGTGCTGCATATGAACCCGCGTAAACACGGGAAAGGCGAAGCCCAACATGAGGGCACTACCGTGTCCCAAAATAGCATTAGCGACGCGATCGCGATGAGCAGCATTGTGAGAAGCATCGTGAATCACCGTCCCTGCCATGTGCAAAGCAATGACATTAGTCAAAAAGCAGCAGGGATGCGGCCAATTCCAAAGCCAGTAACCGCAGGTTGAAAGTATGACCATAACAACAGCGGCTACAAACATAAGTAGCGTAGGATTAAAATCGCCGGGAGGACCCAATAACTCTTTAGGTACTGTCAGCGGCCTCTGTGCCTCCGACATCAGTATCTTTACTCCTGTTAACATCCATCGCGTAGTATACGATACGGACACTGTAACAATAAAGTTTTGTTTAGTTACTTGCTAGGAAAAGTCACTCATTCACTCATTCAAAAGAAAAAAGGCACAAGAGGGAAAAGGGGTTAGGGGAGGGGGCAAAGAGGCTAGTGTATATTCTTCCTTAGCCCTTTTTCTCAACTCTAGCCCCTAGCCCCTAGCCCCTAGCCATTTTATTTCAGATTTCAGATTTGAGATTTCAGATTTTAAATTGAAATAAAATCTAAAATCTAAAATCTAAAATTCCCCTAGCCCCTAGCCCTAGCCCCAAAATTATCCATGCAACTGCGAAATTCCCTGCGTCGAACAAAAATAGTCGCCACCATTGGCCCAGCCTGTAGCAGCCCAGAAGTCCTGAAGGCTTTGATTGAAGCTGGTGCTACCACCTTGCGACTGAACTTCTCTCACGGAACACATGACCAACACCAGCGCAATATCCGCCTAATCAGGCAGACTTCCTTCGAGCTGAATCAGCCGGTTGGCATACTGCAAGACCTGCAAGGCCCGAAAATTAGACTGGGGCAATTTGAAAACGGCTCGATCGAAGTTAAAAAAGGCGCTAGCTTTATTTTGACCAACCGCCAAATCAAAGGCACCGAGGAAATCAGCTCCGTCACCTACGATCGTCTAGCAGCCGAAGTTCCTGCAGGGGCAACTATTCTTCTCGACGATGGTAAAGTCGAAATGGTTGTGGAGAAAGTAGACCGCATCACCGAAGAATTGCACTGTCGCATCGTTGTAGGCGGAACACTTTCCAACAGCAAAGGCGTCAACTTCCCAGGCGTCTACCTATCCATCAGAGCATTAACCGACAAAGACCGTAAAGACCTCGTATTTGGTCTAGACCAAGGCGTAGACTGGGTAGCACTGAGCTTTGTCCGCAATCCCCAAGACGTACTGGAAATAAAAGAACTTATTTCCAGTGCCGGTAAACGAGTGCCGGTGATTGCCAAAATAGAAAAACACGAAGCGATCGAGCAAATGGAAGCCATTCTTGCCTTATGCGATGGCGTCATGATAGCCAGAGGCGACTTAGGAGTCGAACTACCCGCCGAAGACGTACCCATCCTGCAAAAGCGCCTGATTGTCTTAGCCAACCATCTGGGAATTCCCATCATTACCGCTACCCAGATGTTGGATAGCATGGCTAACAACCCCCGACCCACCCGTGCCGAGATTTCTGATGTAGCCAATGCCATTCTCGACGGAACAGATGCCGTCATGCTTTCCAACGAAACAGCAGTCGGCAAATACCCAGTAGAAGCAGTAGCTACAATGGCTCGCATTGCCATCAGAATTGAGCAAGAACAGGCAAAACAAACGATCGCTCACACAGTCACAAACAGCGGTCGCTCAATACCCAACGCCATCAGTCAAGCAGTCAGCCAAATTTCCGAGCAACTGGGAGCTGCTGCGATTATGAGCTTGACAAAAACAGGTGCCACTGCTCGGAATGTGTCTAAATTCCGACCGAAAACACCTATCCTCGCCGTTACTCCCCACGTTGATGTGGCGCGGCAACTCCAAATGGTATGGGGCGTCAAACCTCTGTTGATGTTGGAGTTAGCTTCAACCAGTCAAACCTTTCAAGCCGCCCTTAACGTTGCCCAAGAAAGGGGTCTGCTTTCTCAGGGAGATTTGGTGGTAATGACTGCCGGTACTCTCCAGGGGGTTGCAGGCTCCACGGATTTGATTAAAGTTGAGGTGGTAACCGCTGTGCTGGGCAAGGGAACCGGCTTAGGATCGGGTTCCGTCAGCGGTCGGGCGCGAGTGGCTCATAATGCTGTGGATATCAGCAATTTCAATCAGGGCGAAATTTTAGTGGCACCCCGCACCAGTGTTGAGTTTCTAGATGCAATTCGCAAGGCGGCTGGGGTTATTACCGAGGAGGAGAGTTTAACTTCTCATGCTGCGATCGTAGGCTTACGTCTGGGCGTGCCGGTAATTGTCGGTGTCAAGAATGCCACTCAGAGCATTCGCGATGGGGCAATTCTCACCCTGGATATGCAGCGGGGTCTGGTTTACTCCGGTGCGATGGCAACTACTCAGACGGATGCTACTGTGACGATTTAGCTACTCCCGGAGCGCTACAAGATTATGTAGTAGCTCCGCATTCCGGGCGAAAACTGATGTGTGAGGCGACAGATTATCACCGGAATGCGGAGCCCTTCCCAAATTACAGCGCTTGGAAGGTGAGTGAGGTACAGAGAAACCGGGTTTCTAAGGGCGCAGCAGTTTTAAGTTTTAAAATCAAAAATATATAGCACTCAGATATATATTTTAAACTAGAAATAGACCAGCAGTAACGGCTCTTCATTATCCGTTCTTCCCATACTAAAAATTTTGGATAAAAGGCGTTAAAAAGAATAGATGAAAATACATCATCCCAAGACAGGATATGGCATAGGAGTATTGGCAGTAGCATTAGCGCTAATGGTACTGTGGCCGGGGGTGTTGAAAAATTTATTAGTTGCGAAGGATTTTATTCCCCACGGACATTGCTATCTGTGGAAACCGGCACTGGTGTCGCTTCACGTTACTTCCGATCTGCTGATCGGGGGAGCCTATGTTGCCATTTCAGCTACCTTAGCCTATTTAGTCTACAAATCTCATCAAGATATCCCGTTCCACTGGATGTTTCTCTTGTTTGGAACATTTATTATCGCCTGTGGCGGTACCCACTTTATGGAAGTGTGGACGCTGTGGACGCCGACCTATTGGTTATCGGGAGAATTGAAGTTAATGACGGCAGTTGTATCTGTGACAACAGCTGCGGTATTGCCGTCGCTGGTTCCGCAAGTGCTGGCACTTGTGGAAGCGGCTAAAGTTTCTCAAGAGCGAAAACTGAAACTGGAAGCTGCTAACCTTGAACTGGAGACAGTAGCACGCCAACTTCAAGAACTCGATCGCCTCAAAAGCCAGTTTTTCGCTAACGTCAGTCACGAACTGCGAACGCCCCTGGCCTTGATCCTGGGGCCAACAGAAAAATTGCTGGCCTCCGAACAGCTCGATCGGGAACATCGCCATGACTTAAAAGTAGTGCGTCGCAACGCCCAAACCTTGCTCAAACAGGTTAACGATTTGCTTGATGTTTCTAAGTTAGAAGCAGGCAAAATGGGTGTCAGCTACGCTCAAGTAGATTTAGCGGAACTTGTACGACTCACTGCCGCTCACTTTGAAACGCTAGCCGAAGATTTACAGATTTCATTTGCAGTTGAAGGGCCCCAATCCCTGCCCGCACAGGTCGATCCTGAGAAGTTGCAGCGTATATGCTTCAATCTGTTTTCCAACGCTTTCAAATTTACTCCTAATGGTGGCACGATCGGGTGCATTCTGCAAATTCAGAGAGAAGCAGGGGAGAGTGCAGAACGGGAGAGCGGGAGAACGGGAGAGCGGGAGAACGGGAGAACGGGAGAAAATGTACATAATAATTCCCCCATTCCCCCACTCCCCCTTCGCGTCACCATCATCGTTGAAGACAGTGGCCCTGGTGTGCCACCAGAGTTACGAGAAGTTATTTTCGAGCCTTTCCGCCAAGAAGAACGGGGGATGAGTCGTAACTTTGGCAGCACTGGACTGGGATTAGCTATTGTCAAGGAATTTATTGAGTTGCACGGCGGTACTCTAGCAGTTGATGACTCAGCCTTGGGAGGAGCAAAGTTTACTGTAGAACTGCCGTTGCTAGCACCAGCAGGTGTTAGCTTACAAACTCCCATTGATAAGGAAAATATCAATAATGAACTCGCCCGCCAAATACTCGCAGAACTGCAAGTAGAGGAAATTACGGATCGGGATGATTTTTTCCCTCTTCCTCTATCCCCTTCTTCCGAACCCCCACTAATACTGGTAGTCGAAGATAATCCAGAAATGAATCGGTTTATCACACAGACGCTGACACCTGAATATAGAGCAGTAACAGCTTTTAACGGGCGAACAGCACTGGAATTGGCGATTGAGTTGCGTCCCGACTTGATTCTCACCGACATGATGATGCCCGAAATGAGTGGCGAAGAACTGGTGCGGGAGATACGTCTGCACCCGGAACTCGATGCTGTGCCAATTGTGCTGCTGACTGCCAAAGCTGACGACGAGTTGCGCGTGCAGCTGTTGCGAGAAGTAGCACAAGACTATGTGATGAAACCTTTTTCAGTTGAAGAACTGAAGGCGCGGGTGGGCAATCTGATTGCTATGAAGCGAACAAGAGAAATACTTCAGCGGGAGTTGGGATCTGCGACTGAAAACTTGGCAGTGTTAGCGAAGGAAGTACAAGTTCGTCAGCAAGAATTGCAAACAACGCTCTTGTTTTTGCAAGAATCCGAGCAACGCTTCCGCCAACTGGCAGAACACATTCACGAGATTTTCTGGTTGTCTGAACCCGAAAAGGATCGGATTCTGTACATCAGTCCTGCTTACGAACAAATATGGGGCCGCACTTGTCATAGTTTGTACGATCGACCTAAATCTTTTTTGGAGGCCATCCACCCGGACGAGCGCGAGTTCGTGCAATCTCTCACAGCGAGACACATACAAGGAGATCGAACAGAAACTGAATATCGAATCGTTCAGCCTGATGGAACGCTTCGGTGGATATGGGATCGGGGTTTTCCTATTAAAGACGAGTCAGGAAAAGTTTATCGCATCGCTGGGATTGCAGAAGATATTACCGATCGCAAGCAAGCAGAAGCGGCGCTGCAAAAGTTCGCTTCCGAATTAGAAATTTTAGTGGCCCAACGCACTGCCGATCTAGCAGAAGCCAATACGCTGCTGCAAGAAAATATTGCCGAATTAGAGATAGAAAAGCAAGCTTTGCGGCAAAGCGAACAACGTTTCCGCAGCTACTTTGAACTGCCTCTCATCGGTATCGCCATCACATCGCTGGAAAAAGGTTGGCTGCAAGTAAATGACAAATTGTGCGATATTTTTGGCTATTCCCGACAAGAACTGAGCGAGATGACTTGGGTTGATTTAACTCATCCCGATGATTTAGCGGCGGACATCGAGTATTTCAACGTAATTTTGGCGGGCAAAAGCGAAAGCTATTCAATGGACAAGCGGTTTATCCGCAAAGATGGTGGGATAATTCATGCCACCATCGCCGTCCAATGCGTCCGTCGTGCGGACAGGTCAATTGATTATTTTGTCGCTTTAGTTCAGGACATTACCGATCGCGTACAAGCTTTTGAGAGGCTGCGGCTATTAGAATCGGTGGTAGTCAACGCCAATGACGCAGTTGTCATTACCGAAGCTGCGCCGATTGAGGAGCCAGGGCCTCGAATTATTTACGTTAACGATGCCTTCACCCGCATGACGGGCTACACTCAGCAGGAAGTGCTGGGCAAAACGCCGCGAATTTTGCAGGGCCCGAAGAGCGATCGCACTGCCTTAAACAAACTTCGGACAGCTTTGGAAAACTGGCAACCATCGGTAGTTGAATTAATTAACTACCGCAAAGATGGCTCCCAATTCTGGGTTGAACTCAGCGTTGTTCCCGTGGGTGACGAAACAGGGTGGTACACGCACTGGATCGCTATAGAGCGGGATATCACCGATCGCAAGCGTTCAGAAGAGGCACTGCACCGCCGCAAACAACAATTCAAAACTTTAGTTGAAAATACACCCGATCTCATTCTCCGCTGCGACAAAGAAATGCGTTACTTGTATGTAAATCCAATCGTGGAAAAGTTAACAGGAACGCCCACCCAAAACTTCATCGGCAAGACTTTCCGAGAAATGGGTTCGCCAGAAGATTTATCTCTGCTTTGGGAGAGGACGCTGCATCAAGTTTTTGAAAGTGGTATCCAACAAACGATTGAATTTGAGAGCCCCACGGTGCTGGGATTGCGTGCCTATCAATCTCGCTTAGTTCCAGAGTTGAACAAAGAAGGTGCAATAGAATCGGCGCTAATTGTTATTCGCGATATTACCGAACTCAAACAAGCTGAAGAAGAACGCGCCCAACTGATTCGCGAACAAGCAGCTCGTGTCTTGGCAGAAGATCAACAGCGGCGATTTGCTTTCCTCGCCCAGGCTAGCATGGTGCTGGCTTCTTCCCTCGACTACGAAACTACTCTGGCTGAGCTAGCACGCCTTTCGGTGCCTTACCTTGCTGACTGGTGTATCGTTTATATTATTAAAGAAGATGGAGCGATCGATCGGTTGGCAGTCGCCCATAGAGACCCAACCAAGGAAAAACTGCTCCTGCAACTACAAAGCAATTCTGGACTTGACTCGGATCGATCGCACCCAGTAGTAGAAGTTTTACGCACAGGTAAGCCAGCTTTCTATCCTGAAATTCCCGATGTCATACTCCAGGAGAGTGCGATCGATCCCGAACAACTCCAGCTGTTTAAAGCATTAAAACCCCGGTCTGCTGCGATCGTGCCGTTGGTTACTCAAGGCCGAATTCTGGGGGCTTTGGGCTTTGCTTTTGGGGAATCAGGACGCCACTACACTAGCGAAGATCTGACCTTGGCGGAGGAGTTAGCTACTCGCGCCGCCCTAGCAGTAGATAACTCCAGAACGCATCTGGAAGCCCAAGAAGCCAACCGCCTCAAAGACGAATTTCTGGCCATCCTCTCTCACGAACTCCGAACGCCCCTACACGCTATCCTGGGCTGGGTGAGTTTGCTAAGGGCTGGAAAAGTTAACGCTACTATGACAGAACGTGCCTTGGAAACGATCGAGCGCAATGCCCGTTTGCAAACTCAAATGGTTTCTGACTTGCTGGATGTTTCGCGCATTATTCGGGGCAAACTCCAACTCGATCTCTGTCCGATTGACCCCATCCCTGTCATTATGGCTGCTCTCGATACGGTACGACCGACAGCTGAGGCTAAAGGTATTGAGCTGAACTATGACCTCGATCCTGTGGGACAAATTGCGGGTGATAGCGATCGCTTACAGCAAATCGTGTGGAACTTGCTCTGCAATGCGATCAAGTTTACTCCGAAAGGCGGACGGGTGGAAATTCGATTGGAATTGGGGAATGGGGAATGGGGAATGGGGAATGAGAAAGAATTGCCAATTCCCAATGCCCAAATTACGGTAAGCGACACAGGCAAAGGCATTAGTCCTAAGTTTATGCCTTTTGTGTTCGATCGCTTTCGTCAAGAGAATACTAGCAACAAGCAAAATGCCAACAGCACACTGACGCGATCGCAGACTGGACTCGGTTTGGGTTTAGCGATCGTCCGCAATCTCGTAGAATTGCATGGCGGTACTGTGATTGCCTACAGTCTCGGTGAGGGACAGGGGGCGACTTTTACGGTAAATCTACCACTCTTGGAAAAAGCTAAAAATTAACCAGACAATAAAAGTTTGTTGTGTTTCCATCCCCTTGCGGGGAGTAGTCGATCGCGACTTTTAGGCGTGGAAGAACTGGATAGGCTGATAGAAGGGTTTCCATCCCCTTGCGGGGAGTAGTCGATCGCGACGGGAACCATTTTTACGTAAGCGCCAGATGCCACCTTCTGTTTCCATCCCCTTGCGGGGAGTAGTCGCTCGCGACATCCCAAAGATTTGTTTGTCCGATTGTTAATCGCGATGAATAAAGTTTCCATCCCCTTGCGGGGAGTAGTCGATCGCGACCCTTAATCGAATCGTCGGACGCGGCCCTGGAAAGTTGTTTCCATCCCCTTGCGGGGAGTAGTCGATCGCGACAGTTGGGAGGAATTGAATAGCAAGTTTGCAAGTTTTGTTTCCATCCCCTTGCGGGGAGTAGTCGATCGCGACGTTTTTAAAACTTTGATACACTCCGCTTTTTTAAATACTGTTTCCATCCCCTTGCGGGGAGTAGTCGATCGCGACTTTTATAGAAAAACTGGGAAAAACTCCTGCAAACAGTTTCCATCCCCTTGCGGGGAGTAGTCGATCGCGACTAGAGCCTTCTGGTCACATCGGCCCTTTGGAGCGAAAGTTTCCATCCCCTTGCGGGGAGTAGTCGATCGCGACATTTGTTTAAAAAATACAAATCTTGATATTGGCTATTGTTTCCATCCCCTTGCGGGGAGTAGTCGATCGCGACTGGCAATGCATCCGCCGCTAAGTATGGTGTTTATGGTTTCCATCCCCTTGCGGGGAGTAGTCGATCGCGACAATTTACCGCTTAGCAGTTCAGCTGACGGTGACTTTCGTTTCCATCCCCTTGCGGGGAGTAGTCGATCGCGACTGAAAACAAATGTAAGAGTCCATTTCATATTAGCTGCAACGTTTCCATCCCCTTGCGGGGAGTAGTCGATCGCGACATTTTGAGTTTAGTGCACGTTGGAGACGTGTGCTCCGTTTCCATCCCCTTGCGGGGAGTAGTCGATCGCGACAAATGACGAACCACAAACATTTTGCTTTTATCGCCGTTTCCATCCCCTTGCGGGGAGTAGTCGATCGCGACTGTTATTCCAAAGAACTTTCGGGTCAAAAGTCCTTAGATCGTTTCCATCCCCTTGCGGGGAGTAGTCGATCGCGACAAATCCAATTTGTTGAAATAATTAATAATTAATTGTCGTTTCCATCCCCTTGCGGGGAGTAGTCGATCGCGACTTTTTCATCGAGATGCAGACTAAAAAAGCTGAAGAAAGTTTCCATCCCCTTGCGGGGAGTAGTCGATCGCGACTAGCTAGCCTAATTTTAAATAAAGAAGTCACAATCAAAGTTTCCATCCCCTTGCGGGGAGTAGTCGATCGCGACCAAGATCAAACTCAAACGACTTTACCATATGTTCTGTTTCCATCCCCTTGCGGGGAGTAGTCGATCGCGACTTTTTTCAAAATTTTCTCGGTGCTGCGGCGCGTCCAAAGTTTCCATCCCCTTGCGGGGAGTAGTCGATCGCGACTGGGGGTGTTGCGGCTTGGATTGGAGCGTACGACTCTAATGTTTCCATCCCCTTGCGGGGAGTAGTCGATCGCGACTTTCAGCGAAAGGTACCGGTCCATGAGCATCGGGTTGTTTCCATCCCCTTGCGGGGAGTAGTCGATCGCGACCTCCAGAAATAATCTTAGTTTCAGGTTCAAGAAGTTTGTTTCCATCCCCTTGCGGGGAGTAGTCGATCGCGACTTAATTATTCAGACCCTTGCAAATATTATTTAGTTGGTTTCCATCCCCTTGCGGGGAGTAGTCGATCGCGACCATCAAGAAGAACTGATTACCCTAATTAATTTAGGGTTTCCATCCCCTTGCGGGGAGTAGTCGATCGCGACGCAATCGAAGGAATAGTCATCTTGAATAAAGCAAAGTTTCCATCCCCTTGCGGGGAGTAGTCGATCGCGACGCTCTGGCCGAAAGTCATAATCATCTTCTAGAAGAGTTTCCATCCCCTTGCGGGGAGTAGTCGATCGCGACGGTGAAGACCGTATGGGCTGGGATTGCTATAACTGGTTTCCATCCCCTTGCGGGGAGTAGTCGATCGCGACTTAAGATTTTCTACCTGCCAAACATTTTCGTTGTAAGTTTCCATCCCCTTGCGGGGAGTAGTCGATCGCGACAACTTGGATGTTTGGAAAGCTTTTCTCTGGGAAAGTTTCCATCCCCTTGCGGGGAGTAGTCGATCGCGACGGCATAATAATTATAACAAATGCTAACAGAATCAGTTTCCATCCCCTTGCGGGGAGTAGTCGATCGCGACCTTTAATTGGGAAACTCAGCCGAAGTGTATTGCTCCGTTTCCATCCCCTTGCGGGGAGTAGTCGATCGCGACTCTGCAACAACACAAACAGAAGAATAAGTCACGTTGTTTCCATCCCCTTGCGGGGAGTAGTCGATCGCGACCTATTTCTGGAATAAAGAACGGCAAATCTTTTTCAGGTTTCCATCCCCTTGCGGGGAGTAGTCGATCGCGACACTCTATAATGTAGCTGCCTCTGTACTTACCCATGATAGGTTTCCATCCCCTTGCGGGGAGTAGTCGATCGCGACAACTACTTTAGGTGTTAGTGTTGGACTAGGTTTGATTGTTTCCATCCCCTTGCGGGGAGTAGTCGATCGCGACATCACTAACAAACTATATTTAAGACGCTTGAATAACGTTTCCATCCCCTTGCGGGGAGTAGTCGATCGCGACCCCTTAGTTACAAAGCCTTACCCTGTCTAGGTTCTGGGTGCAATTTCCGAGGGGGTTTAATCAGGATGCTTGCTAGCGACCTAACGAACCCACCAAAAATGGTTGAAACCCTTATATAGCAAGACACCGAGCGGGTCAACGACAGAATGGAGTTTTCCAGCGTTTGATGACCCCCTCGGAAAATTTAATATTGATAGGGGTCGTAGGAAACTTAATCAAACGCGCTAAGTAGTTTATTTAGTTTTCCAGGTTCTGTTTGGCTCAACGACGCAGCGTTGAACTGACTTCTTTTACTGAGTCGATTGGATATGAGAGATCGCATCGATTCCTTTAAAACATAACTCACCCTTTACTCCTTGTCAAGAGATGTACTCAAACAATAGACATCTCCTTTCAAAGAATGTAGAGACGTTGCATGCAACGTCTCTACAAGGGTTTCAGCTAACGCACCTTTAATTTCTGGAGAGGTCTAATGAAGTAACAGCGCGAAACGCTGTAATTTAAAATTATGTTAAATTTAATTGCAATTGTTGTATTTCTTGTACTTGTGGTAGCTGTAGTTCCTGACAAATTTTTCCAGCACGCAGTAGGTAATTTTGGATTGCTTCGTTGGATGCGCGGTTAGTGTGGAGGTTAGATTTAGCCAATTCCAACAAAGCCATCGCTATATTAGCTTGACTGCCGACTTCCTCAAAAATCTGCAAGCTTGTTTGGAGGTGGGAGATTGACTTATCGATGTCTCCTACTGCTCTATATGTAATAGCCAACTGTTGATGAACCCCCTGGTGTACTGCCAAAACAGTTAGCCTAGAGGTTGGGCGTGTTTTGGCAGGAATTATGGTACAGAGTAAACTAAGTAAGCGATCGGCCCCAAAAGGCAATAATCTCAAGTCTGGGGAAATTCTCCCCCACTTCCCCACTTTCCCACTTCCCTACTCTCCCACTTCTCTTCTGGGGGCAAGTTTGGCACAATTAACGGAGTGGGTGCAGCAGCGGGGACAACCGGCATACAGGGGACGCCAGCTGTACCAGTGGATTTATCAACAAGGTGCCAAAAGTATCGGCGAAATCTCTGTATTTCCCAAACAGTGGCGGGAAGCTCAAGCAGATGTGCCTATTGGCCGATCGGCCCTACACCATCGCTCTGTCGCCCCAGATGACACAATTAAATATCTTTTGCGACTCGCAGACGGTCAAATTATCGAAACCGTTGGCATTCCTACAGAAAAGCGCCTCACCGTTTGCGTCTCTTCCCAAGTCGGTTGTCCGATGGCTTGCGACTTCTGCGCTACTGGGAAGGGAGGTTTCACCCGCAATCTGGCCCGCCATGAAATTATAGATCGTGCGATTCGTTTAGCCTAAAGTAAGCCGAAAGGCTTGCGGGACGGTTAGCCCAGTCGATGAGACTGGTGACAACTGATTACACCTCTAGGTGCGGGGTTACTCCCTTAGTCCTAGTCCTCAAGTGCAGAGGAAAAAGCATATCCCCTATTTTGATGGATAGCAACCAACAGGATAAAGCGGGGGTAAAAGGCAGAAATACTGGTAGCCGAATCCGGTAACTGTCGAGCAAGAATCCATGCGTAGCGAAAGCAAAGATGTGTCCGAACCACCGTAAATTTCGATGGTGAAATGGCTAAATCAAGGAAAAACTTGGTTAACACCAAGCCAAAAGGCAAGGATAGGGCATAAGCGGTTGATCTACTGACTTATCAGCACCGCCCAATAAACCCGGTGGATAGCATCACGCTAAAGATTCAATCATGTGTAATCGGAACGAAGTAACCCCTACATATCTCTGGAAGGTCGAAAATCCAGTAAGTAGCTAACGAACGGTATGTAGGGGAGGGATTGTATCAGAAGCGAATGCCTTGCTGTAATGGCAAGGATATGCAGACGGATACACGATAACTCCAAAGGGAAAGAGATAAGTAGCAATGAATAAGTCTAAAACGCAGAATAATCTGACGGTGGAATGGAACCAAATCAACTGGCGAAAAGCCGAGAGATTGACGTTCAAGTTGCAAAAGCGAATTTTCCAAGCGAGTGAACGTGGCGATGTTAAAGCAGTTCGTAAACTTCAAAAGACCTTGATTAGGTCTTGGTCTGCAAAGTGTATTGCGGTTAGACGAGTCACCCAGGACAACCAAGGTAAGAACACGGCTGGTGTGGATGGCGTGAAAACACTAACCCCGAAGCAGCGTATCACCTTAGTAAACAACCTGAGAATCACTGGTAAATCAAAACCCGCCCGTAGGGTAATGATTCCCAAACCAGGAACAGACGAGAAACGACCGTTAGGAATACCGACAATACACGACCGGGCATTGCAAGCGTTAGTCAAGCTAACGTTAGAGCCAGAATGGGAGGCTCGCTTTGAGCCAAACAGTTACGGCTTTAGACCAGGACGTTCGTGTCACGATGCAATTGGAGCAATATTTGGAAGTATCAGTCTTAAAGCAAAATACGTTTTGGACGCTGATATTGCCAAATGCTTTGACCGCATAAACCATGAAGCGCTACTAAGAAAGGTCAACACATTCCCGACAATGAGAAGGCAGCTCAAAGCTTGGCTCAAAGCCGGGATAGTTGACCAGGGAGAGTTATTCCCTACCAATGAGGGTACACCACAAGGCGGAGTAATTTCACCGCTACTGGCCAACATTGCCTTACATGGTCTGGAAGAACGGGTTAAGCAATACGCAGAAACGTTAAAGGGTAATAAGGAAAAAAACCGAAAAGCCCTGAGCTTAATTCGATACGCAGATGACTTTGTGATAATGCACGAGGACATCAACGTAGTACAAACCTGCCAGAAAATAATCGCAGACTGGTTAAGTGACATCGGACTGGAATTAAAACTAAGTAAGACAAAATTAACCCATACCTACAGCGAATACGAAGGAAACGTTGGGTTTGAGTTTCTAGGGTTTCACATTCAACAGCACAAAGTAGGAAACTATCGATGTGCCAAAAACGGTAGTGGAACCCCACTAGGTTTTAAAACCTTAATCACCCCCGACAAAGCCAAGGTAAAAACCCACCTAGCAAAGATTGCTGAGGTAATAGATACTCATAAGACAGCCCCTCAAGCTGCCCTAATTAGCAAGCTGAATCCAATCATCCGGGGATGGTCAAACTATTACTCAACAGTAGTCAGCAAAGAAACCTTTTCAAAGGTAGATAATCTGATGTGGAACAAGTTAAGAGCCTGGGTTAGGAGTAGGGGAAAAGGTGACATCAATAAGGACAAATACTGGCGAACAGTAGGCGACCAGAATTGGTGTTTCAGTACAGAGGATGGATTAGTGTTAACCCAACATCAGGCGACGCCAATAGTAAGGCACGTCAAAGTGAAAGGCGAAGCTAGTCCGTACAACGGTGACTGGATTTATTGGAGCAAGCGACGTGGAGAATACCCCCAAACGCCTAGCAGAGCTGCAAAATTACTCAAGAGGCAACAGGGTAAATGTACCCACTGTGGTCTGTACTTCACAACTACAGACATGGTAGAAGCTGACCATGACAAACCAATATCATTAGGTGGAAAAGACACCTATGACAATCTCAGGCTTCTACACAAACACTGTCATGACACAAAGACGGATTCAGACGGCTCCCTCCACAAGAGCTACGAAGATAACCCGTTTTGAATCGTATCCATAACTTGGATGGAGTTATTGAGGAGCCGGATGAGGTGAAAGTCTCATGTCCGGTTCTGAAGGAGAGGTAGGGGTAGAAATACCTCTATCGACTCTAACAGGTTTTGACTGTTCAAGAAGACTTTAAACGGCGCGTCAGCCATATTGTCTTCATGGGTATGGGCGAACCTTTATTAAATATGGAAAATGTAGTCGGAGCTATTAAATCGCTCAATGAAGATGTGGGTATCGGACAGCGATCGATCACTCTCTCCACTGTAGGGATACGCGATCGCATTCGGCAACTGGCTCAATATCAACTGCAAGTCACTTTAGCAGTTAGCCTGCACGCTTCCAATCAAACTCTGCGGGAAAGCATGATTCCCACCGCCAAAAACTATCCCTTGAAAGCTTTGCTAGCAGAATGTCGGGAATATGTCGAGCAAACTCGTCGCAGAGTAACATTTGAATACATTCTCCTAGCTGGAGTCAATGACCTGCCAGAACACGCTGAAGAACTAGCCTCACAGGTACAAGGTTTCCAAAGTCACGTTAATCTAATTCCTTACAATCCCATCCAGGAAGCCGACTATCAACGCCCCAGTACGAAACGCATTCAAGCTTTTGTTACTGCCCTGAAAAAGCGAAAAATTGCCGTTAGCGTGCGTTATTCGCGGGGATTGGAAGCTGATGCAGCTTGCGGACAATTGCGACAGTCAAAAGTCAAAAGTTAAAAGTCAAAAGTCAAAAGTCAAAAATCAGTAGGGGCGGGTTTTGTAAAATATTCTGTTGGTAATGAGATGTGTGGGCTAAACCCGCCCGTACAAAAGTCAAAAGAAAATTGTTCATTAGACTTCTCCAGAAATTAAAGGTGCGTTACCTGGAACCCTTGTAGAGACGTTGCATGCAACGTCTCTACATTCTTTTTTGGAGAGGTCTATTGCTCCCCCACTCCTCCACTCCCCCACTCCTCCACTCCTCCACTCCCCCACTCCTCCACTCCCCCACTCTCCCGCTCTATGACTACCAGCCACTTACAATTGTTCTAAGTTCCGTCACATCCAGATAATCGACGGCAAATGCTTTGCGAAGCAAGTCGGGTGGAATAAACTCATCATATTTTTGGAGTTTCGGCGCTTCTTGGGCATTTACCAAGTCTTCTGCCCGAATTCCCTGCTTACAAACAGAAAGAACTGCCTCTCGAATATCTTCTGGCTTGCTCTTCCCACACTTAAGCGTCAGAAAATAAGGCGGCGAACCGCCAATACTTCTAATATCTAGAGATTCTCGACCGAATAAATTCAGCCATCTTTCCAGCGTGCGAAAAGCCACAGTACCCATCCAGGGAAAAACACAGCAACTCTTCCCTTCTAGCGATAAAATATTACTTTTATCCAATCCCGCATTTCGAGCTAATTGCCGAGCCGTTTTTAGTCTCTCTTTAGCACCTTTCTGCAAATAGCTATACTCAACATCTTCAAACAAAATTCGCCGCATCCTTTGCAAAATGCCAGTATGAATATTAGCGCTGTTCCTGCCGCGCCAAGCAATACTCGCTATCCCCTCAACTTGCTTCACCCAAAGCGTTTTTGCCTTCTGCTCAATATCTAAAACTTCCCAAGTTCGACCCGCTAAAGTAAATTTTTCTCCCACAGGCGGCGGCATAATGATGCTACCAATTTCCATTGAGTCATCCCTGACAATATACTCTTTCTGTTCGGCAAATACAGCGTAAAAATGGAAAGAACGCACCATTTTTTCAGCAGCAGAACCGATGACTAATTCACCTTGTTCGGTTTGCTCAAGATGGTCAATATCGATCAGGTAGCGCAAGAATTGCCTAAAATCATCTTTGGAAATAGCAATAAAAGGCGGCAGAGTCAAAACGCGATCGGCAAGATTGGCTGGTGAAATTTCCCCCGTTGCTGTTAAAATACTCATCGTTTGGTGATACAGCAAACTCAAAGGATACTGCACTGGTCGAATTGGTTCGATCCAGCGTTCTTCTAAATAAACTTGGATAATAGCAATACACTGTAAAAGCTGCCAAGGAATTTGATTAGGCAAAGATTCTTCACCCGATGGCTCATTTTCAGTACAAACAAAGCGCATATCAGCGGGGTCACCTCTTCTGCCAGTACGTCCTAATCTCTGTAGAAAACTGGATACGGAAAATGGTGCATCTAGCTGAATTACTCGCTCTAATTGACCGATGTCTATTCCTAATTCTAAAGTGATTGTAGCGGCGGTGATAGCTGGGGTATTTGGTTCGCGCATTGCCTCCTCTGCCGCTTCCCGCAACTTGGCAGAAATGCTGCCGTGATGGACGTGATAAATGTCTGGAAGTCCTTCATCAGAGGCGATTTGACGCAAATTGGTTATTACTGATTCTGTCTCGGCCCGATCGTTAGTAAAAATTAAGCATTTACGAGATTTGGTGATATTAAAAATGTATTTGTAGTGCGGACTGTCGCAGAAACCGGGTTTCTGAATGTAGAAATGCTCTAAAGCTAAGTGAACTTTGCGCTGTTTATCATTGATATTGGCGGTAATTACCGCTCTTTCCGTTTCCGATCGCAGCCAATCTTCTGCTGATGAGTAATCGCCAAGTGTTGCTGACAAACCAATTCGACGCGGCGGTTTTTTCACGAATTTGGATAAACGTGCCAACTGGGAAAGAACCTGACAACCGCGTTCTGTTCCCATGAAAGCATGGATTTCATCAATGATGATAAACCGCAAATCTCCGAACAGATGAGTTAGTTCGGTAGTTTTTTTGTTAATGAGCAAACTTTCCAAAGATTCTGGGGTAATTTGCAGAATCCCTTGAGGATTTTTGAGTAGCATTTCTTTGCGACTTCGCAATACATCGCCGTGCCAAGCGCAGACAGGAATCTCTGCTTGTTTCAAAAGGTCGTTGAGGCGATCGAATTGGTCATTGATCAGCGCTTTTATTGGCCCAATGTATAAAGCTCCGATGCTTGTGGCAGGTTTTTCGTGCAATAATGTCACAACCGGAAGAAAAGCTGCTTCTGTTTTGCCGGAAGCTGTGGCAGCAGCAATCAATAGGTGATCGTCTGTTTCAAAGATAACTCGGCAAGCTTCGATTTGGACTGCCCTTAGTTCAGTCCAACCGTTGTTGTAGATGTATTCTTGGATAAAGGGTGCTAGTCGGGAGAAGGGATTCATATCGATTATGGATTATGGATTAAACTGACATTGTGCGATCGCAGATATTTTCTCCTATTTCCAGTAACTTCTCTTGTTCATTAGTCATCCTTCTATAGTAGTATGCTCATAGACATATTTTAATCAACATACCACCATATCGGAATATTCCTAAAAATAGAAACTCTATTCCCTATCAAACCATAATATTAAAAGTAGAAAAATAGAATAGCTTGCTAAGAGCTTGAGGAACTTATGGACTATAAGTACAGGTGGAAAAATGGCTATACGCCAACCCAAGATGAAGCGGCACGCAACCAATATCTGCTAGATGAGGGTCAATTTAATAGCGAACAAGACCGGAAACTAGCAGAGTCAGATGCTCGCAGACATTTAGGCGTACCAATACCGATCCCGGATGACGAAAAATCTGTACTGCCTCACGCTCCTTCCGCTTAGGAGGACGACCTAAGTTTAGGGTAGTAGAAGTAGCCAAGTTGTCATTTATAATAGACATCCTTTTCGCGTGATTTTTTTCAATGGGTGTTATACATAGTCAATGTTCCTTGAGTCGTATTTAACCCCAACTGCTTCTTTTGACAACACATTTTTAATTTGGAGTGCAAGTGCATGAGCTAGCAACGGCGGGACTGCATTTCCAACTTGGTCATCTTGTGTTAACCACTTAGCCTTACGGGTAAGATTCCCAAAAAATCGATAATCGTCATCAAAAGATTGAAGTCGCGCTGCTTCGCGAACAGTCGTTCCTCTGGGAAGTATGGGATGGAGAATATCTGTCCGGTGATTGCAGGTCACTGTTCGCGAAGGTTTTTGGCGATCGAGCTTCCAAACATTGCGTTTCTTTGTCCGCAACTCTATCGGCAGAAACCTATTATCACAACCTTCAGGAATTTGTGCGTAACGAGCCTGAATTCGGCTACTGTGATTAATAGCACGATGGTTAAAGATCGCTCCCGGACACCGATTTCCTCGACGTTCACGCTGATATGAATTGTGGTATTCACCACTATGTAATAATTCTTCTGCTCCTTCTCCAGGGCCGATCGCAGTCAGGTCAGAAAGTGCTTCCCACGCTGTCACGTAAGGCATCAATCTAGCTTCAGAAAAAAGTTGCAGCTGCTGATTGGGGAGTCCATGTGTCGCTTGAGGAAACGATATCGCAGCGCAACCCTTCGGAACAGCAAGCAGAATAAATCGCGATCGATGTTGTGGTACACCATAATCAGCTGCGTTAAGTGTACGCTCAAAGCAACAATAACCTATGCGATCGAACTCTCGGAAAATAGCGCGAACCACGTCTCCTTTTTGCATAGATTTAATTCCCTCAACATTCTCAAACAGCACTAATCGAGGCTCTAACTCTGATGTTAGGCGCACAAAATCGAGAAAGAGGCGATTTTTTGGATCGTCAGCAATCCTTAGCCCAGCAAGGCTAAATCCTTGGCAAGGCGATCCACCACAAAGGACATCAATACCTCCTGGAGTCAGACCAGCTGCATGAAAAATTTCCTTTCCGCTCAAAGATCGAACATCGCGATGCAAACAAACTGTATCCGGGTGATTGTAGCGAAAAGTCTCTACCGCCTGCTCATCAAAATCGGCTGCGAAAGCAGATATAAAACCAGCCTGACGAAAGCCCTCTGTCAATCCTCCTGCACCAGAGAACAGGTCTACACAAGTGGACGAGCGAACTTTGAACTGACTAGATGTGTCAAGCATGGTTTTCAATAGTTAACAGGTCAAGTCATCCTTTTCGCGTGAATTTTTTCAAGTGTCACAGTGTTAAAGATAGCAAAGTTGCGGGGGTTATTCAGCACAAAAAAGCTACCTTTCTTAATCAAATCTCCAGTACATATTACTGGCAGACGATCCTGGTAAGCTTTAATCGCCAGGTTGTATTCTGGGTGCCTTAGCTCAACATTGATTCTCCGAAGCTTCCCCACAACAACTCCCATCAAGGTGACAGTGCCAGTTAAATCGTCATCTTGAATTTCAATTACCATTCCCTGAATTTCTATATCGGAAGCGTTGGTGAGCAGATCGCTTAAAATATCCAGTTGAGAACGCTTTTCTACTACCTCTAGTGTCGAAAGAGCGTCACTCATACGAGCTGCATAATCTCCCAGACTTTTTTTATTAGGGAGCAAAATTTCAAACTCATCTACATCATCTTTTTTATAAAGCCAAATAGTAGCATTATCCAAAAATGGGCGGTCTTTATACCAGCCGTGGGCTTGCAAGTAAGCAGCCAATTGACTGGGTTCTATAGTTTTAAGAATTTCGCTATCTCGCACTGTTACTTTCATGGTTGATTTCCTCGACTAATAAGTTGCATTAAGGACTGAAGCGCTGATACTGTAAATTGGTTACTTCTGGGTAAGGAAACTGTAACCGTTTCCGTGTTTTGTGTCTGAGGCATTCCCCGCAGTGATAGCCAATAGCCGCAATACTTCATACAAAGTTCTTGTTCGGACTGTTGTAACCAGTCCGCTGAATTGTCGGGAACTAAAACTACAACTAAGATTCTCGGAATGGCAAAGTTATCCATTCTCAAATCATCGTAGTTTTTAAGCTTGACAGGGTATCTAACATTGCTGTCGTCGAGAAGATCCCTTGAAGTAGATTTTAACTGCAATTCCAGCCGAGGCGATCGGATACGTCCTGTTCCACCCCTAGCAGCAATCCCCCAGTCTACGCTGTCATCGTCCACCGCTGGCTTGTAGAGTGAATAGCCTGCTACTGATGCCACAGCCTGTATATAAGCATTACTGAACTGTTCTTTTTGCTGGTTGATTTCCACGCGACGCCGCACCTCTAGGACTTTCACAAAATTACCCTCCAGTATTGGAAGCAGTTTACCTACAGAGTAAACTCAGCAACTTCGCCATCTTCATCTACATTAGTTTTCTTCCCAGCCGTGGTAAGCTGCAAACCTGCACCGTGAATAACTTGACCGAACGACATTTCTGGATTTTGTTGCAAGATATTCAAAACACTCAGAAAATCCCGCACAATCTCTCCCGGTGTTAGCAACGCATTTGCACCCAAGCGGCTAATAATTTCTTGCAGAAACTCATCAAATTCGCTTTTTGTGATTTTCTTTTCACTACTGTATTGAGTGGTATGAACATCAGCCAAGCGTTGCAAAAGTTGCAATATCTCTTGCTGAGTCAAAGTCTCTAACTGAATCACTGGGCCAGAATTATCCTGCAAACCCGCTTTCGCAAAACGGCTTTTGGCTGTGCGTCTAGTCCATGCCGGGTCGGTAAAAAGTCCCCGTTTCGGATCTTCCAAAAATTTGGGCGTTCCACCTACAATAATACCAAGATGTTCCGCTCTACCCTGCATGGTGTCGTTAAACATTGCCAGCAGTTTGTCGTAGTTGTTCTGGCGCGAAACCGCATTGGTTATCTTCCACAAATGCACGGCTTCATCAAATAACACCAAAAGTCCTTTGTAGCCAATGTCGGCGGCAAATTTGGCGAATAACTTGACGTAATCGTACCAGGTATCGTCGTCAATAATTATCCGCACTCCCAGCGCTGCTTTGGCCTCGGTTTTGGTGGCAAATTCACCGCGCAACCAACGCATTGCGGCATCTTTTCTTTCCTTTTCATCCAATCGATAACCGCGCCAATAGTTAGTAACTACTGTGGCAAAGTCAAATCCGTGAACTAAGCCTTCAATATTTTTTACTGCTGCCAAAATTGTCGATTCCACTTGGTCATCAAAGCCGCTGTCATTGGGGCGCAATCCGCTTGTTTCGGCAACTTGAGTTTGAATGCTGCTAATCCATTTTTCTAAAATTAGTCCTAAAGTACCACCGTTAGGATGAGTTTTTGTGGCGATGTTTCGCATTAATTCGCGATAGGTTGCTACACCTTGACCGTCTGTTCCTGCGAGTCGCCGTTCGGGGGATAAGTCAACATCAGCTACTACGAAACCCTGTTCCATTGCGTGGTTACGAAGCAGTTGCAGCATAAAACTTTTGCCAGACCCGTAGCGTCCGACAACGAAGCGGAATGCTGCACCGCCAGCGGCTAGGTTGTCGAGGTCTTGTAATAGTGCGGCCATTTCTTTTTCTCGACCGACAGCAATATGTTCGAGTCCAATTCTTGGCACGACTCCTGCACTTAAGGAACTGAGTAGTGTCGTTGAAACTCTTTTGGGTATTTTCAATTTTGCCATATTTATTCCTTGAATTTGAGGATTTCCTTGATATTTGTCAAATACTCGGCTTCGGCAATTAGAGGAGAAACCGATCCTGGCTCAATAATTATATCGCCAATTGTAGCGATCGCACGTTCGTTTATGCCATCAATTAACAGTTCCGGCATGGTTATGTATGATTCGGCAATCTTTTTTATTTCTGGGTTCGGATTTTCTAGATATACTATTGCTTTGAGTACCTGAAGTTCTGAATTAGTTAATTGAGCTATAAATTCTGTCCATTCGTCAGGTATTATAGCAGATGTATCATCATTAATTTCTATCTGAGATCTTTGGTTATTTTCGGTAATTTGTAGCTGTAATTGCTGGAGTTCTGCTTCCGCGTTATGCTTTTCAGATAAGAGCGATCGCAAACTCAAGTCTAACTCTTCTTTCTGTTGTTCCAGGTGGTAAACTTCTGTTTCCCAGTGATGCATTTCTGCTTCCAACAAGCGTTTTTGTTCGCCCAAAGCAATTAACTCTTGCGTTAGCTGATGCTTATATTTTTGTTGTTCTGCGGTTTGAACGTACAGTTGATTCAACTGTCTTTTCAAAAAATTTATGTGAATCTCTGTTCTCTGCTGTTCCGCTATCATAGCTGTGAGATGATCGTACAGCTGTATTCCCCATTTTTCCAACTGGCGAATTTCCATTTCAAGACCAGTTCTAATGCGTTTGTGCTGCATTCTCTGCTTGCCGTTGACGGCGATCGCTCCACAGAAGGTAGCAGGTACGGCGATCGCAGCTGCGATCGATGCTGCCTTGATGTCTCGGAGCAAAAGCAAGCTAAGGCCAAAACTCACAATGAAGGCAACTGAACCCAGAAGCCACCGATTTCTTAACATAGCTTGGCGCGATCCTCACAATGAAAGCAACTACAAAACGCTGCTATTTAGGGCTACTAACTCGCCCGGACAAACCTCACCCCCCAACCCCCTCTCCGCAACGGAGAGGGGGAGTAATAGTCTCCCCTCCCCGTTGCGGGGAGGGGTTGGGGGTGGGGTTCCACTGTCCCGGCATAGACTGGTAGCCCTGTTTAGTTTATTCCGTATCGCTGCCATAAAAGGAGCATTGAGCCAGTGCATCTATGTTTTTAGCGTGTGATTGATAAAGGAAAACTCTTTCTACTTGAAACCATTCTCCCTCTTTTAAAACGCAATCTCCTACTCTGGGAATAATTTTGTAGGCTTTGATCCACTCTTTATCTTCAGTGGGTGCGCCATTGTTTTTCTGTTCAAAAGATGTGTAGTAGACAAAATGAATTAAATATGTATCCATGTGGCAATTCGCTTTGTTAAAACGCTGGAAGTGGCACAAAACTGCTCAGACTTAAACACTATTACCAAATTATGATGAATGTGACACCATGATGGCGACTTGCTGGGTGCTAGAACACCAATTCAGTAATCGTAGGGGCGAACGCGAGTGCGTGCCGTAGGCATTAGCATTCGGGCAGGAAATCTAGGGTAAGAGTGATAAATTTTCACCCCCGTTTGCTTCGCCCCTACAAGCTAAAAACGCACCACGAAGTATTACTGAATCGGTGTGCTAGACTTGATTCGGTAGATATGGCTCAGATCCATGCTTTTATTTTGACATCTTCCTTTGGTATAGCGTTAGCTTACCAGAGGATTGCCATCCCGCACTGACGGGGGAAAGAAACGAGATTAGCTTAACATGACATCGCCGTTTTCCCGCAAGCATCCCTTTTTCAACTATCGAGTTGCCCTCCTGCTCAGCATAATCCCCATTTTCGTCTTGGGTTTGACCAGCAAATTTTACTCTGGACCGGGACAAAAGTGGTTCAACAATTATTTTGGAGATTTTTTGTACCAAATCTTTTTGATTCTACTGGTGACTTTCAGTAGGCCGCAAGCTTCCCCCGCTTGGACTTCATTGGGGGTTTTCATTTTTAACTGTGCGATCGAATTTCTCCAGCTGTGGCAACCTCCCTTTTTACAAGCGATCCGAGCCACTTTATTCGGGCGTCTGCTGCTTGGCAATTCCTTTGTGTGGGACGATTTTCTCTACTATGGAGGGGGATGTACCTTGGGTTTTATCTGGGTGCGTAGGCTGAAAGCAAAGGCGCTGCGATCGCTTCACCGCGCCTCCAGTCCCTGAAAAAACTAATTCGATCGAGCCCCACAATTCTTTGGTACTATGTCGGCGGCGAGAGGTGAGAATAGGTCGCGATCGCCTAACTTAAGTGTAGAGATCCTTAAAGCAAGCATTAGTTAAACCAAACTAATGAAGCCATTTGATTACACCTTAGACTTTAAAAACATCGATTTTCGCACTTCTCCCGAACTTTATCGAGTAGGGAAAGGAGAGCAAGGAGTGCTTTTGGTAGAACCCTATAAAGGAGAAATTCTTCCTTACTGGCGGTTCAAAACACCTGAGATTGCTAGGGAGTCTGCCGACAAAATTTACCATATATTTTTAGAATATCTCGATCGGGATGATTTTGTCGGCGCGGATATGGCTCGAAAATTTTTACAAATGGGTTATACGCGATCGCGCAGATACGCTAATCACAAAAGTGGCAGAAAGTACAAGCAGAATCCTCAAAAAGAAACTGACCCAGCAGCACAGCTTCTAGCTAGAAAAAATCTGTTGCCAAATGAACCAGACCCAGTAAAAGCTGAATCAGCGGCAATCTTTAAAGAGAAATGGATGCAAGCGAAGACGAACGAGAAATATCTCCAACTTTTGCAACAACACAGACAAATGTACGAATCAGATTAAATAGTGTCTTCATCCTGCTGCCACTGCTGCAAAACCTCAAAGGGATTAAACCCTCTGTAGTTCAGGTAATTGATCAACTTAGCTTTAGTTTTCGGATCGATATTTTGAAAACCCTCAATGTGGTATTTCCGCATAAGCTTAGCTTTTAACTGTGCCAGTTCCCCTGTTTCTCCACCCTCTGTTTCTTCCACTTGCGAATACCATACTTCCTCAAACACATCGGCTGCAATCCCTTTTTCCAGACATTTACGCTTAATTCCAGCTTTCCCGTATTTGCCTTGAGATGAGGCAATTAGAGTAGCGACTAAGCGAGTATCTGACTGGTAATCTTTTGATTGAATTTCCTGGAGAGCATCTGCGATCGCACTCTCATCAAACCCCTTTTCTTTTCCTTTCTTGTGCAGTTCGTAAGCACTGTACTCTCGGCGAGACAAAAGGTTCACAAAATAGGCGCTGCAACTCATTTATTTAACTCTCTTTATTCAAAGTAATTGTTTTGTAGATGCTTATCCTTTTTTACTAATTTAACATAATATCAATCGAACTAGCGTGATTTAAATGACTAATAACTAACGATCGCTTACCAATTCATGGTAGAATAACGGAGGAGAATATGAAAAATGAACAATACAGTCTCAGACCTAGCAGTAAAGACAATCAACGGTTCCGAAAAGAAGCTTAGTGACTACGTGGGAAACGTCCTGCTGATTGTGAATGTAGCTTCCTACTGCGGCTACACACCCCAATATGCCGGACTGGAGAAATTGAACCAGAAATATAAACAATCCGGGCTACGCATCTTGGCATTCCCCTGTAACGATTTTGGGGCACAGGAGCCTGGTAGCAACGCCGAGATTATGAAATTCTGCACCACCAATTACGGCGTCAACTTTGAAATGTTCGACAAAGTTCATGCTATTGGAGACAAACAGCACCCCCTTTACGCTCGACTTACCAAAGCAGCTAAAGTTCCAGGAAATGTTTCCTGGAACTTTGAAAAATTCCTTGTTAGTAAGACTGGCGAAATAGTGGCGCGTTTTGGCAGCAGCGTCAAACCAGATTCAACCGAATTGATAGCAGCAATTGAGAGCGAGTTAACCAAGTAATAGAGGTAAAAAATAAGCATGAATGTTGCGATCGTTGGTTGCGGTTATGTTGGATATTCAGTTGCCCGCCACTGGCGTCAAGAGTTGGGGTTTTTTGTCACCGCAACCACAACTTCTCCCGACAAAGTTGCAACACTGGAAGTTGTAGCCCAAAAAGTCGCAGTAGTGAATGGAAATGAAGCAGCGGCGCTAAAATCGGTACTGGAAAATCAGGATACCCTGCTTTTAAGTGTCGGT
Source organism: Argonema galeatum A003/A1 (assembly GCF_023333595.1). Lineage (GTDB taxonomy): Bacteria > Cyanobacteriota > Cyanobacteriia > Cyanobacteriales > Aerosakkonemataceae > Argonema > Argonema galeatum. The sequence continues at coordinate 24,026 of NZ_JAIQZM010000032.1, read as the reverse complement.
GCCAAGAATGCCAATCTGTATGAAGAAACTTATCTGCATACCGCCAAAACCCTAGTTTCCGTACTTAAAGAAACTCCAACTGTCAAACAAGTAATTTACACAGGGAGTTACAGTGTTTATGGGGACAAAAATGGGGAGTGGGTAGATGAATCATCACCTGTTACACCTGCTAGCAAAAATGGTGAGATTCTCGCTCAAACTGAGGAAATATTGCTGTCGGCATCCAATGAGAATACCAAGATTTGTGTCATCCGATTGGGAGGAATTTATGGGCCCGATCGGGAACTGGTAAAGATATTTAGACGAGCTGCTGGCACAACTCGTCCTGGTAATGGTGAGGATGTAACAAATTGGATTCATCTCGATGACATTGTTGCTGCGATCGAATTTGCCCGGTCTAACCAACTGCAAGGTATTTATAACTTGGTGGATGACGCACATCTGAGCAGTCGAGAACTACTCGATCGCGTATTTACGCAGCACAATTTACCCCAAGTTGTATGGGATTCATCCCAGAAAAGTACCCGACCTTATAATGCACTGGTGTCAAATCAAAAAATCAAATCGGCTGGTTATCAGTTGATTCATCCACAGATGATTGTGTAGCTAATTTAGGGTGGGCAGTGCCCACCTGCACTTGATTATATTCCACGCGGTCTACTGATAGTACTTATTGAAGTTCATTATTTCAGGTTCCTCGCCTGCCATACTATGTCCGCTATTGACTTTTCCTCTTGGGATGCACTGCTTCGCCAATATGTCGATGAACAAGGTCGTGTAGACTATCAAGCTTGGAAAACAGAACAACCCCAAGCTCTTGCTAGGTGGTTGTCCTGTTTAGAACAAATAAATCTTAAACTAGATGATACCTCAAATGTGCAATTAGCATTGTGGATAAATCTTTACAATGCCTTGACAATTTCTACGATTTTAGAACGTTATCCTATTGATTCCATTCGACCTAAAATTTTAGGTATTCCCAACTGGCTTGCCTTCCTGTGGTTTTTCATTCAGCCTGCCTATACCTTTTCAGATCGGCGCTACAGCCTCTCTCAAATCGAGCATAAGATTCTGCGCGACCAATTCAAAGATACGCGTATTCATTTTGCCATTGTCTGCGCTTCCATTGGATGCCCTTTGTTGCGAAACGGTGCTTATTGGCCCGAAAAAGTACAGCAGCAGTTAGATGATGATGCTCGCCGTTTTATCAATAATCCTGACAAAGTTCGTTACGACTCCGAAACTTCCACCCTTTACTGTAGCAAGATTTTTAAATGGTATCGTCAAGATTTTCTTCAGGTGGCTGCATCAGTTCAAGGGTATATTCGTTCCCATCTGGAAACAGACCTGCCAATCACAGCTTCAACACCTATCAATTATTTGTACTATGACTGGAATTTGAATAAAGTCAAAAGTCAAAAGTAGGGTGCTTTAGGCGTGCCGTTAACTCATCCTACGATTAATTGCTAGGGTTACGGTTTGAAATAGTTTTTCACCGAATTTCCTCGTAGAACTGCTTTAGGTATGATGACGATACACCAAAACCCCACAAAAATCCAATATAAAGATATATAGTTGTGGCTTTAAGAGATCCCCAACGAACTACCCGGCGGTCTGAACTTTGGACGATGCGATTTACCAAACGAATTTGACCTTTTTGCACAAGCTTGAGGCACAAATCTCCATCCTCCATAATGGGAAGATTTTCGTCAAAGCCGCCACATTCCCAAAAGTCATTACGGCGACAGAACATGACTTGATCGCCAAATAAAAGGCGCAATCCCCTAAAAAATAGGTGAGGCTTAAAAAAGAGTGGCGCATAGTAAGTTTTGAGATAATTATGTAGAGATATGCCCCATCTGGTTGTTTTTCGACCTACCATTAGGGAAATAAATCCTCCACAAGCGACTTTTTTGTCTGCCAAAGTTTCCTGAATAACTGTGATTAAATCGTCCTGAAACCAGGTGTCTGCGTGTACGAAGCAGAGGATATCTCCAGTTGCGTTTTTGGCTCCGTGGTTCATCTGTATTGAGCGCCCGCGCTTTTCACAATTTAAAACACGCACCTTTGCTGGGAGCATCCCAATTTTGTAGGGGCGAAGCATTCGGGCTGATAATTTATGGCTCATAGTCAAAGACTTTCTGCCCGAATGCTTCGCCCCTACGGATATATTTGCTGCTTTGGCAATTTCCAAAGTTTCATCTTCACTTCCACCATCTACCACCAGTATTTCCCAAGCATTTGGCGAAAGAACATTCAAGCAACGAAGGGTGCGTTCCAGGCAGGTTGCTTCATTCAAAGTAGGAATAATTATGGAAACTTTATTGGTCATTTTTCATTGGTCATTGGTTATTGGAAAATATTAAATTAGAGATTGCCGAGCGAAATTAAATCTAAAATATTCGGGATTTTAGCAATTTTTCCCAAATAGCATTATAGGGGTGTACGAACTGTGTAGGACAATTATATTTGAAAATTGGGCGTCCTTCATTTGCCCATTGGAAGATACTACCTTCCAGATTGTAAACGCGGTTAAATCCTAGCTGTTGAAGCTGCTGGGCTATGCCTGCGCTGCGATAGCCAACGGAACAGTATACGACAATGGGTACATCGTGGGAAACTTTTTTAAGTGCAGCTAAATCGGGTGCGCGAGCATCAATTCGTCGAGCATTTTTGAGATGGCTAACTGCATACTCTGCCTCAGTGCGAGCATCGAGTATAATTGGCTGTGTTTCTGCGGTATTTTCCAGCCAATGAGCCAATTCTTTGGTAGTGAGCCACTGAACATCAGGTTTTGTGTAGGTAATCAGGATTTTGAGGAGTTTAAAAACAAGGGAACGCGCAAACGGAAACATTTTTGCTAAAAATATATTCCATCATACTGTTGGGTGACCAATTAGGGTGAGGCCAATATCACCGCATCAAGTCAGGTGGAAGCTTTGCCCGAAGCACTACCTTAAAAGTTAGGAAACTAACGCCGGACAGTTCCTTAAAATTTTATTTTCGCGGATTAGGTAAAATTATGCAACTTCTTCTGCAAAAATTAAACAGAAAAACAGCATTGAAACTAGCTTTAGTTGGGATAGGAGCGTTTTTGTCCTTCGCACCTGCGATCGAGGCCCAACCGGCTGCACCACCTTGCCCGACTCGAAGTTCGCGACCGCTATACTTTGCTGAAAGTGGCAACTTCAACGTATCTATTTGCTCAGCACAAAATAATCGCAATACTCCTAAGTATTATGTTGCTACTTCCAAGAATGGGCGTGGTGGCATCACTTTGCCTCTGTCTTCTTATAGAGATATTGTATTTACCGCTAGAAACGGTCGTTACACTTACACGGTGAACGGAAGTAGGGGTCAGCTGATTGTGCAGCTACCGAATGGCAGAAGAAACGTCGAAACGCTGAGTACTTATGGGCCTTTGAACGGCTACGGGCACTAAGAAAAGTCAAAAGTCAAAAGAAAGAATTGTTCACTTTTGACTTTTGACTTCCCCAGTCCCTAATTTCCAGCAACTTCACCCGGATGTGTGAGTGAGCAGTAGCTAGTGAGGATTAAGCTTAAATCAAGTATATGCACCCTGATGATGCCCCTTCAAGGAGGGGTTTTTTGTTGGGCGATCGCAAAACCGCTCTCATATCTTTTCCGGTTGTGTATGAATCATTATGGCTACAGAGGGGGAAAACGAACAATTCCGACGCAGACCGATTTGATATCACAACAAAAAGCCCGTTCAGCTGGTATGGCTGTCCGGGCGGGAGAGAGATTGTATCCTTGTTAAATTATCACAATATCCGCCCAACATATCCGGAAGCTTTTCTCGTAGCTTTCTGGCAGACAACTGGGGAGAGTGTCGAAATATGTATAGATAGATTTAATACTCGCGTCGTCATTTTTTTTGCTTTAATAAGCCGCTCAGCTAATAGCATCTTACATAATGGTTGAAAGTTCATCCACGACAATGAGCCGACCTTTGTACAAAGCGCGAATTAGACGATCGATCGCGCTTCTTTGTTCTTCTTCAAGGGATTCATCCAACACGGCTGCCATCAATCCATAGCGGTCTGCCAAGGTTATGCGACCGGAATGGCTGACTTGAGCGAATAACTCGGAAATAGCGTTGGGGAGAAGTTGAAGTTGCATTGTTATTGGCTGAACTCGATACTCTTAATATCGCTTAACTTCTTATGGGTGATAGTGATTAAACCAGCATACTGAATGTGATAATTAATGGCCTCTGATAGTGAGTGAAAGCAGTTTGTCTGTGTGACCAAATTGTAGTTAAGAGTGTGAGACAAATCACACACCTAGTGGCAAGCCTGTAGATTTTCTGGAATTGATGTTATACGAAATCCGGGCGTTGCTGAATGACGGTATGATGAAAGCGGAATCCTGACACAGCCATCGAGAGTGTCAGCCATCGATTCATACCTTGAATCAGCAACGCCGAAATCCGCAAGCCTTGATCGCTTTTTTACGCGACGACTAAAGTCGCGGCTACACAAACAAAGCCCGCCTGCGCGGGCTTCAAGAAAAAGGGGGAGTACTAATTTAAGGGGAATTTAGACGAAAATGTATAGATATTAATATTGTCTAAGATTGTAAGTAACAATTTGCACAATAGATGAGTTATTTACTCACTTTTTAGAGGGAATTGACATCAATTAAGCAGCTACAGATGCGACTTGCAGTGGCGCAGGTTTTACAACCACCCATTTACCTGTTTTTGAGTCTCTATAAGTTATAAACGGGTTGGGTTTTAGTGGCTTTTCAGAAGGTGCGGTCATATAGATACTTTCCTGTTTTGCTCTACATAATATTCTAGGTTACTGACAATAGCTACTTGGGTGATTAAGGATTTGGTAAAAGGTGATAAAATACATAAATTGCAGTGATTTAAATCACTTGATGCGTATCCGACACGCTAGCGCCAGCAACTCTTATATGGTTTGGATTTATTTCTGCTACAAATGAACACTGGTTGGTGTAGGGGCAATTCATGAATGGCCCCTACATCTGTAGCAAATATTTAGGCAATCCATATTATTTCTGTGCGATCGCATCTGTAATAATTTGAATCGCTCCCGGCGCAGTGTAGACAGAGGTAGAGGGGGGAGAGGGCGATCGCGTTTATCCCCATCCCCTAACCCGTAATTAAGCCAATTGCTCTGGATCTAAACCCAATTCGCGCAGTTTTGCCGCCAGTCGTTCAGCTCGCTCCTCAGACGCTGTTGCTCGCTGCTGTGCTTCTGCTGATTGCTGCTCAGCTAAAATTGTTCTCTGCTGTGCTTCTGCTGATTGCTGCTCAGCTAAAATGGTTCGCTGTTGAGCTAAAATAGTTAGCTGTTCGGCAGCAGCAGCTCGCTCGCTGCCGGTAGGAATCAACTCTCCATCTAAAGTCATCCACCTTAACCACAGTCGATCGATATTTTTATAACTGCCTCGCCACAAACCTAAACTCAGTTCTAGCTCAGGAATTGGCAAGCGCCCCTCAGTTAGTTCTGTAGATTCATAATGACCGCCTGTGAGGCGAAAAGCTTGCACGCGATCGGTATAGCGACTAAAAACAATGTAGTAGGGAACGCGCAAAATTCGCTCGTAAACTTGCCACTTGGTTGGTGGATTCCCCCGTTTGCTGGCAGTTTGACCCAAATCTTCTTCTTCTGTGCCAGGAGATAATAACTCAACTACCACAAACGGGCTAACCTGTTCTTGCCAGATAACATAACTTAAACGCATATCGCGCCCCTCGTATAACTGAGGCACTCCGACGACGCCGAACCAATCTGGACGTTTATACCAGTTGGGATGGTTGACATCGTAGTAGAGATTGAGGTCGATCGCACAAAACACTCGATCGATATCCCAATTGGGAGGCTGAAAAGTTATGTCTAATAATTGCGATTGGTCTAAATGAAATGTGTCTGGCAATCCGGGTTCCTCTGCATTTTCACTGGGCAAATCGTACATTGTCGGTAATGTCAAGCGTGGTGAAAGAGGCGGATCGGTTTGAGAAGGTAGGCGATTCATACTAATTTTGGATTGGCGATTAAATGCTATTAATTCACGACTTGAGCGCCATGAAGTCGCGGATCGTCCGATCCAGCTTTTGCTGATTTTACGGGGGCGTTAAATTTAGAAATTTGCCCGGTTGTTCTAGCATGGGGTACTGGGTTACCAGTAGCTAAGGCTTCTAAATTTGCTGCCATGATGGTGCGCGGTTGTTCGCCAATGCTTTGTGCTATAGCTTCCCCATTGTTGCCAAAAAAGACAAAATGAGGAATCCCATCGACCCGATAACGCTCGATTTCTGGCAACCACTTGTTGTTATCCACATTCAGCATGACAAAATTCACTTTGTCAGCGTACTGCTGTTCGAGTTCCCCCATATCCTTAGCCATCGCCTGACAGCTGACACACCAATTGGCGTAAAACTCCATTAGCGTTGGTTTGCCGTTGCTGAGGGCTACTTCCAATGGTGTGGAATTTTCCGCTAGAGTGGTGAGGGTAGAGGTGTCTGTCTGAGTTCCAATGCCAAACAAGAGGGCAACGGTGAGTGCGATCGCAGCCAAAACAACCAATAAATTTCTTAAGCGCCTCCCTACTGTCGATTCTGAGTTTTCTGGAGACGGCATCGGCGAATTAGGTGAATTGGTAGTCATGGTATTTCTTTAACAAAATGATTACGCTTTAATTTTAATGTAACTGAAGTTAACAGAGGCTATGATGCTACGTAATTTCTATCGGTTGCTTATTTTACTTGTCGGTAGTGGGTTGCTTTTAGGAGCTACGAATCCGCTACCGGAGATAGTAAATCACCCAAAACCGCAACTGGAGTTGGATATAACTCCTTTTCGACAAGCTGGATGTATCGTTAACGAGTATGATGGTCTCGATTGCGACCCCCAAGGGCCAGCGGTTGCTTTTGGATGTAACCGATTAAACAAACCCTCCGATTTGTTGGGTGGACTGAAGCCGCCTCTTCCCTTGGTATTGTGCAAGCAAATCCCCTCGCGATCGCAGCCAGAACCAGGGGATTATTTCTACCGTACTGGTGGGTTACTTCCCAACTATATTCGTTATATTGTGTTTAGAGATGGCAAGTTTAAGCTAGTCAAAAACCTGGCTGAGTTTAAAAAAATATTTGCTCCGATAGAATCTGCTGAGGAAGCTTTAAGCTATATTCTAGCGGTTAAGAATCTTGATGCTTATTACGGGCAGAAAGCTAATCCTGATTACGAATATTTTGTGGATAAAATAGAAGATACTCACATCGTTAAAACCGCTCAAGGTTATTTAATGAATTTGTACGAAAAACGAGTATTTGGCTGTGGCCCTCATCCGATTTCGGTAGTAAATGTTTTGGTAACGACTGGAGGTAATATCCGAGAGGTGAGTAGAAAAGAGGTGTATAAAAATCCAGCCGAAGATATGCTTTGTGTGGATTAACAGATTTTAGATTGCGAATATCAAAATGAGCAACACTTTAAGTGGTGAAAAATAATGAAAAAACGAGTAAAGCTGACTTTTCCCAAACGTGCGATCCAGATGCCTGTAGCTTATCGACTGGCTAAGGATTTTAACGTAGCTACAAATATTATCCGCGCTCAGGTTGCGCCCAATCAAGTTGGCAAGTTGGTGGTGGAACTGTTGGGCGATATCGATCAGTTGGATGCGGCGATCGAATGGATGCGATCGCAGGATATCACTGTTTCCTTAGCCAGCCGCGAAATCTTGATTGACGAAGATGTCTGCGTCCACTGCGGTTTGTGTACTGGCGTCTGTCCCACGGAAGCCCTTAACCTGGAACCGCAGACGTTTAAGCTGGCATTTACGCGATCGCGCTGCATCGTCTGCGAACAGTGTATCCCCACTTGTCCCGTCCAAGCAATTTCTACCAATCTTTAAGCGGCTAGAAAAGTCAAAAATCAATTCTGCTTAAAGCTGAAAAATATCAGCTAAAACGCTGTCGTCTCCCTGAAGTCTCGTTTTCTTAGCTGGAGAATCATAAAGCACTATCAGCGATTTTTTATTTTCTTCTGTAGAGACAAAAGTCATTCCCTCAGCATGATCTTCTCCATTGCCATAGGGAATGTCCAGAATTGGTGTAGGTTTTAATAGCACATTTTCTGGCAAATTAACCCCATTTTCCAATCGGTAAAGCCTCACCGGGCCATCTATATCCATAGTTGGCCCCGCCAAAATTAACAAGTCTTGACCATCGATACATAAGTCGCGAACTCCTAAGCCGTCAAGGTCAATAAAATGTTTTTTGTATCGTTTATCTTCTATTTTCTTAAGTTTCAAGCTTGTCGAATTAATTTCTTTGACTTTTATTTCCAGTACGATCGCCCAACCCCGCAGCACAGGCCCCCGCAAACCTAGAAAAATCTTATCCTTATAAACAGCTAAACCCTCTATGTCAAAACCATTATCTTTTCCCGGAATATTCGCTTTTAAAAATGGGGCAAGGTGAGGATCTTCTAAGAGGGCATCCGTGAGGTAATTGCCGCTTTTGGTCTTTTCTAACCTAGCTGCCGTCAGTTGTTTATCTGGATTTTCTGGGTGACTGCAAGACTGGTATAAGCGATCGCCGACTAGAGGAATGCGTGCTAATAAAAAGCGGTTATTTTCAGGTTCGATAATTGCCAGATTTTGGATGTTTTCCAGGTCTGTTTGCTTATCATTTGGTTTTGTGCGTTTCAGGCTGTGAGAACCAACTAACCACAGGTAGCCATCGTCGTAATCGAGTCCTTCAATATCAATTTCCTTATCGCTATCGGTGATTGGTGGGATAAAATCTGCCACTAGAAAGCGTTCGTGATTTTCAAATGTATTGGGAACAGTACAGGACAGCCGTTCAATACTTGATGTTTCATCCGCACCCAACCACAAATAGTTTCCAGGGGTGAGTGCAACAGCAGACAAACTTTCCCGGCTGTCTTGAATGCCTGACTTGAATCGGAGTAAAACTTGTTCAATCGAGAATTTTTTTGTTTGCATATCCAATATTTCCTAATAGACCTCTCCAGAAATTAAAGGTGCCTTACCTGTAACCCTCGTAGAGACGTTGCATGCAACGTCTCTACATTCTTTTTTGGAGAGGTCTAATGCAGATCCAATTGTAACGATGAGTGGAACTGCAATGAAATTTTGGAATACTGTTGACTGTTGACTTTTGACTTTTGAAAGTGAACGGCGAACAGTGAACAGCGAACAGTGAGCTTACGGTTATAACCGCGATCGATATAAGTCTAACAATTTGGCAGTCTCCCGATCTCTAACTAAAGTATTAGCACAGAGAATGCCAGAGGCGGCAACGGCGGGAACACCAATTCCAGGCATGGTGCTGTCGCCAACGCGGTACAATCCGGGGATGGGGGTGTGTGGGCCTGGAAATGTGCCTTTTCCGGCTGCGATCGCAGGGCCATAAGTTCCCCGATCGCGGCGCAGGTAGTAGGCGTGAGTCAGGGGCGTACCGATGAGTTCGACGACGATGCGATCGCGCAAATCTGGTATTATTTTTTCTAGGGCAAGAAATAGAGATTGCGATCGCGCTTTTTTCTTCTCTTCATAACTATCATCCCGCTGCCAATTATCGTAAGGTTCCAAAGTATAACAATGAACCACATGATGTCCGGTTGGTGCAAGATTGACATCCCACACAGAAGGAATCGAAATCATGCAAGTATTTCCAGGTTCGGTAATATCACGATTAGCATCGTGAACAACTACATGATGTCCGGTAATATTTTCCAAACCTTCAGCGCGAATACCCAAATGCAAGTGCATAAAGCTATCAACAGCAGGAATATCGAGAGACTGCTGGCGATATGAACTTGGCAAATCTTCTGGTTTCAGCAGTTTAGTGTAGGTATCCCAGATAGTTGCATTGGAAATAACGATCGCTGCTTTAATCATTTCCCCATTCCGCAACCGAACCCCGACAACTTTGCCAGATTCCAATAATATTTGTTCCACATGAGCATTTAATTTCAACTTACCATCCCAGCGTGACAAACCGCGTACCAAAGCATCAACAATTGCGCCACTTCCTCCCACCGGATAATCGACGCCGATATTGCTGCGTTCCCCCAACATAAAAGCTACTTCCGGCGCAATAGTTCCCTCTGCTTTCAAACCGGATAACAGAAAACATTCTAAATCGATTAAACGTCGCACCCAAGCATCTTTCACCTCTTTATCCATCACCTCACCCACAGAACCTTGTACTATCCCTATTTGAGGTAATAATTTTAATAGGGATGGCAGATATCTTGTCAGCAAGACAGGAATTATCTGCCAATCTGCGCGTAAAGCTATAGTGGGAATTCCTTTTAATGCGTCGTACAATTGCAGCAAAGGTTTTTCAAAGCGTTCGAGTTCGATCGCACCTTGCGGCGTAATTTCACCAACCGCGTTTCGATAACGTTCCGCGTTGCTATAAACCGGAAAAGTTCCTTCTGGAAAATGATAATGTCCCAGCGGATCGTAACTTACGGTTTCGACAGATTCGCCCAAAACCTCAAGCACTTGCCGCAAAGGATTGAGGCTTTGCGGGTGATTTAAGCCACAATAAAATGAGGGGCCAGAATCAAAGTGAAAGCCGCGTCGCGAGAAGCTGTGCGCCGCACCGCCCGCAATGGCGTGACTTTCGCAGACAACCACTTGCTTGCCGTAACGTGCGAGTAGTCCCGCAGCTGTTAAACCGCCGATACCGCTACCGATAACGATGACATCCATATCTTGCAGGGGTGAAAAAAGCGATCGCGAGAGCAATTATCTTGCACCACGGGAGGTAGAACCTCTCGGATCTCGTGACCAGGTTCAACCTGGTCACGAAAATACAGAGGCGGAGCCTCTTGGTGCTAGATTTGAATTTAGCTGCCAAATCTAGCCAGTAATTCCTCGCGAGATAATTGCAGCAAAAATCCCGTAACTTCTTGGGTTGGAAAATTCAACAAGCGATCGATAATTCCTGACAATTCCTCATCTATCGAACCAAATCGGAATTGCAACAAATTTTCTATGGTAGCGCGGCGTTCCTCCCTGATCAGCTGTAAACCTTGCTGCAAACCTTGCTGCAAACCTTGCTGTACACCTTGCAGGACGCCTTGCACTATAGCCTCTTCCCGCAATTTCAAAAGTAGTGGTGATAATTCCATAGCTAACTCCCGATCTTCTCGATCTATATTTTGACTTGCTTGTATGGTGAACTGCAAATTAGACAACAACAAAAGAGCGTTTGAACGTAACGGATGATCTGGTGGAAGTGCGCCTATTTCGTTAATCGCTTGTATTTGCACTGTCCCTTTCCCCAACATTCTCAGCCATAGTGTTTCTTGAGTACGCGGTAACTGGTGAATTGCGACGATCGCAGTTTTCAGATATTCTCCCAAAAAGTATACTCCAGTTGGCCAGTTATCCGCATCCGGGTCGGCTTTAAATCCATTGACAATGGTTTCCGAAACAGTAGGAGAAAGAATCCACAACCGAGGTAAATCATCTTCTTCGAGAGGACTCTTGTCCCGCTGACGGCGACGCAGTAAACTGGCGTGTATATCAAATAGTTTAGACATACAGCTGCGAATTTGGTTGGGGGATACGGCATTGCGGAAGGGTTCAAAGATACATGGGGTAGTAGCAAACAGCCCCAGCAATCCCAACACTCCTGCATCTCCTCTTTGTTCCGGTGGGTAAGGTGTAAACGAAACATCTATTTCTCGGACTTCGCCTGAGATATCTTGGCTAATTTTCACCTCACCAAGAGGCGTTAACAATTCTTTGAAATAGTCCTTTGCAAATCGATCGTAAGGTAATCGCGTCATGCTAATTTAGAAGTTGCCTTATTAAATCGTACCATGCTCTCTTCACTAGCCTAACGCATCAAAACCAACTCTAGATATTGCGTTAATTCCAAATAACTAACGTTCGTTGCGTTGTCTCCCGATTTTACCGCCTCCTTACCCAACTCTTTGAGCGATCGCAATCATGCCAGCATTAATTAGCAGGTAAGACAGGACAAACATAATTTTGCTGATGTATTCGAGGTACTTAATATTGATCTTCCATTGTTTTTCATAAGCTATCAAAAGCAACGTTTGAATTAAAATTCCCATCATAATATAGAACATGGTGACAACATGAATCTTGTCTGTTAAAGTCATTGTTTCTGTTGTCCCAAGGGTGGACTGAGCTACCTGCAAATTGACGAAAACTGCAAAGAGAACACCCACCAGTAAACCCAAACTAGCACTATAAAGATCTCTACTAGACGTATCCAATAGGAAGCACACAACGCAAACAGAAAAAGCAATATAAACACCTCCAACCAGCTTGACAAATCCTAAGTAACTGATTCGTTTTATCTCGATCCTTATACTCATGTTCGCCATATCGAAGGTGTCAGCCGTTGCTCTGGGATCGCCGAAATTATTGTCATAGTGAGTTGCACTGGCATTAATACTGAAGTTAGTAATCTGCCAACCGTCTTCTAAGAGGATAGATTTATGTATACCCGAATGCTTCGGGTCTGGTTCATATAGGAATTTCGTTGCATCGAGAGAACTCGTTTCAAAGAAAATTTTCAGTGTGTGGCGATCGAAAGGATAATTTTGCAGATCCCAGTCGTGCCGAAAGTTGCCTTGGACGTTTGCATACCAATAGTTTCCTTCTCCAACTCCTTTAATGGTTTCTTTTGCACGCATTTCGTAGTTTTTTGCACTCAGGAAGTAGAGTCCCTCAGTAGTAGGAGCATCGGGATTGTTGCAGTTTCCATTTAACCAAAAATCGGTATAAAATGTGCCTTCGGCAAAGTTAAAATCGGTCAGAGCCATCACGTGGCTAGCGACTCGGCATCGGATCGGAGGAGCAGGAGTTTGTTGAACTGGATCGGAAGTTTGAGCAGCAACCACAGTCGGATTATACAGCGAAACAAATAAAAGGATAAGGATAACGGCTAATCCACCGCAGAGAGGATAAAGCAAGGTATGGAATATGGGTTTATGGAAAAACTGTTGGCAAAGCGATCGCTCCGATCGCTTATTCTGCCTTTTGTTTATCAGTCCGTGCTGTCCCATGAGTAAGTGTTCGGCGATCAAGACATCTCGTACTCTGTTTTAACCTGACTTAACCTTTAAGATCGAAATATAAAGAAACATTTCGCAACTCTGGCTTATGAAACGCATCGTCTTGATTGCTGGGTTTGAATCCTTCAACGCCGACTTGTACCGCAAAGCCGCTGATTTGGCTGTGACACGCTGTCCAAAGTTGGATATCCGGGTGTTTAGCGATATTGCACTACGCACCGAACCCGAAGCCGTAGAAGCCGCACTGCAAGGCGCAGATGTCTTCTTCGGCAGTCTGCTATTCGACTACGACCAAGTTCTGTGGTTGCGCGAAAGAATTCAACACATCCCCATTCGCCTGGTATTCGAGTCAGCCTTAGAATTGATGAGTCTCACCCAAATTGGTGCATTTAAAATTGGCGATAAACCCAAAGGAATGCCCAAACCAGTTAAATTTATACTCGACAAATTCAGCAACGGACGAGAAGAAGACAAACTCGCAGGTTACATCAGTTTTTTGAAAGTAGGGCCAAAGTTATTAAAATACGTGCCAGTGCAAAAGGTGCAAGACTTACGCAACTGGCTGATAATCTACGGTTACTGGAATGCTGGCGGCACAGATAATGTTACCTCAATGTTTTGGACTCTGGCAGAGAAATATTTAGGTTTAAAACTAGGAGAAATTCCGCCACCAATCGAAACCCCAAACATGGGATTACTGCATCCCGACTATCAAGGCTATTTTGAATCACCCCGTCAGTATTTAGAATGGTATCGCCAGAGAAGCAGAGGAGCAGAGGAGCAGAGGGGCAGAGGGGCAGAGGAAACAGAAAATTTACCAATCACGAATCCCGTTGTCGGCATCCTACTTTATCGCAAGCACGTCATCACAAAACAACCTTACATTTTTCAACTAATTCGTCACTTTGAAAAAGCAGGATTAATCCCCTTACCCATCTTTATTAATGGCGTTGAAGGTCACGTTGCCGTCCGAGATTGGATGACAACTGCCTACGAAACAACTCAAAGAAAACAAGGTAATATTGAGACACTCTCATTATCCAGCGAAGCAGTTGAAGTCGATGCCATTGTTTCAACGATCGGATTTCCCCTAGTTGGTGGCCCAGCAGGTTCGATGGAAGCAGGGCGGCAAGTAGAAGTTGCTAAACGTATTCTTACTGCCAAAAATGTACCTTACATTGTATCCGCACCGCTGTTAATTCAAGACATACATTCTTGGACTCGCCAAGGTGTTGGTGGGTTGCAAAGTGTCGTTTTATACGCGCTGCCCGAATTAGATGGTGCGATCGATCCTATTCCCCTTGGCGGTTTAGTGGGGGAAGACATCTATCTAATTCCCGATCGAGTAAAACGCCTGACTGGTAGGCTGAACAAATGGATATCACTGCGACGGACCCCACCATGCGATCGCAAAATCGCCATCATTCTCTACGGATTTCCACCCGGATATGGTGCCACTGGTACAGCAGCTTTATTGAACGTACCTAAAAGTTTAATCAAATTCCTCCAAGCATTAAAAGCCGAAGGTTATACAGTCGGAGATTTACCCGAAGATGGCGAAGAATTAATTAACTGGGTGAAAGTAGCGGATGAGAACCCCACCCCAACCCTCCCCGTCCACGGGGAGGGAGCAAGAGGCGATACAACAAGAGAAGCCCCCCTGTGGACGGGGGGGTTTGGGGGGGTAAACTCGGCAGCCCCCCTGTGGACGGGGGGGTTTGGGGGGGTTTCCACCGTCAATGTCCGCACCCTAGAAAAATGGCTGGGCTATCTACTAACAAATCGCATTGAAAAACAATGGAAATCTCTCACTGGCACAGGCATCAAAACATATGGTGATGAATTCCAAATTGGCGGTATTCAACTAGGCAACATTTGGATCGGCGTGCAACCACCTTTAGGAATATCAGGCGATCCCATGCGCCTAATGTTTGAACGCGATTTAACGCCTCATCCCCAATATGCCGCTTTCTACAAATGGCTGCAAAACGAATTTCAAGCTGATGCCATTGTTCACTTCGGAATGCACGGCACCGTTGAATGGTTGCCCGGTTCGCCATTGGGAAATACCGGCTATTCCTGGTCAGATATTCTCCTGGGAGATATGCCACATCTATATATATATGCGGCAAATAATCCCTCTGAATCGATGTTGGCAAAACGTCGTGGTTACGGCGTTCTCATTTCCCACAACGTACCGCCCTATGGACGTGCTGGGTTGTACAAAGAATTGGTATACCTACGCGATTTAATCTCCGAATATCGGGAAGACCCGCAGAAAAATTACGTCCTCAAAGAAGCCATCTGCAAAAAGATTGTAGACACTGGTTTAGATGCAGATTGTCCATTTGAAGATGCTCAAAAATTGGGAATTGCCTTTAGTCCTGAGAATGCCCGGTTATTTAGTGCTGATGCCTTTAATCGGTATTTGGTCAAATTGTACGAATATCTGCAAGTTCTGGAAAATCGCCTATTTTCATCTGGTTTGCACATATTGGGCGAACCACCCAATCCAGAGGAAATGGCATCTTATTTGAATGCTTATTTTGGAGAAAACCCAGAAACCGGGTTTCTAGAGGCTACAAACGAATCTGCTGCCGAAATTCGCGATTTATTGATGCAAACCACTGATGAATTAACCAACTTATTGCGGGGATTAAATGGCGAATATATACCCCCTGCACCAGGTGGCGATTTGTTGCGCGATGGTGCTGGTGTTTTACCCACAGGTCGAAATATTCATGCTTTAGATCCCTATCGGATGCCTTCACCTGCTGCTTACGAAAGAGGACGAGAAATTGCCAATAAAATTATCGCCCAACACCTCAAGGAAAATGGGCAATATCCCGAAACTGTGGCGGTGATGTTGTGGGGTTTAGATGCGATTAAAACTAAAGGTGAATCTCTCGGTATTCTCTTAGAATTAGTAGGCGCTGAACCAGTAAAAGAAGGTACAGGGCGCATTGTCCGCTACGAATTGAAACCACTAGCAGAAATAGGACACCCACGCATCGATGTACTGGCAAATCTTTCTGGTATTTTCCGCGATAGCTTTGTCAATATTATCGAATTACTGGATGATTTGTTCCAACGTGCCGCTGATGCTGATGAACCGGAAGATCGAAACTTTATCCGCAAACACGCTTTGGCGCTGAAAGCAAAGGGTGTGGATAATGCAAGTGCTAGGTTATTTTCTAACCCTGCTGGTGATTTTGGTTCGCTGGTTAATGACCAAGTTGTTGCTTCTAATTGGGAATCTGGTGATGAATTAGCGAATACTTGGCAAGGACGAAATGTGTTTAGTTACGGCAGAAAAGATAAGGGGGAAGCGCGAACAGAAATCCTCAATCAATTGTTGCAAACTACTGAAAGAGTTGTGCAACAAATCGATTCGGTTGAATATGGTTTGACTGACATTCAGGAATATTACGCAAATACTGGTGGTTTGAAAAAGGCAGCAGAGAAACAACGGGGTAAAAAAGTTAATGCCAGTTTTGTAGAAAGTTTCTCTAAAGATACAACGCCTCGCAATTTAGAAGATTTGCTGCGAATGGAGTATCGCACTAAGTTGCTAAATCCAAAATGGGCTGATGCAATGGCGAATCAAGGTTCCGGCGGTGCTTATGAAATTTCGCAGCGAATGACGGCGTTAATTGGTTGGGGTGGTACTGCTGATTTTACGGATGATTGGGTTTACGAACAAGCTGCTGATACTTACGCTTTAGATGAGGAAATGGCGAATAAATTGCGCGATGCAAATCCAGAAGCTTTTCGCAATATTGTGGGGAGGATGTTAGAGGCGAATGGGCGTGGTTTTTGGCAACCGGATAAGGAGAAGTTGCAGAAGTTGCGGGAGTTGTATGATAGAACTGATGAAGAACTTGAAGGCGTGACGGTTTGATTGGGAAATAAAGTAGCACATTAAGAATGTTTTAGCTCAGGTAAGCTATGCTAAGCTGCTACGCATCTAAAATGACCGTCAGTTTTTCTGAACTTCTTGTGGGATGGGCATCCTGCCCGTCTTTGTATTGGATTTAGATGCGTAATAGCTTATCCCTGAACCTTATGCTTGATTTAGGGAATTTAAACTGAGGGATGAACAGATGGACCCTGCTGAGATCATCACGCTTATCAAGACTGGTAAAGCTGCTTACAAAATAGGGAAGTATGGCTTGTTTGACAATATAGTCCACGGCGGCAAGGATCGTATAGGCGAGGTACTAATACGCGATAGCAGCTATCGTCTTTGGGAAGTAAAGGTTCGTGAAACAGGCAAGCGGGGGCGCTACCTCAAAATTAGCTCAAAACTAAGCGCTCAAGAGATCCTCGCATCGGCGGAAGGTTACAAACCTGGTAAGTATATGTCCATCACACAGGATGAGTGGACAGTATTTGCTCTCTGTACCGAAAATGATGATGCTCAGCTTCATACCTGCGCTCAGAATATCCTTGATCGTCTAGTGAGATAAAGTTAGATTCTCAGCCAGTTTACAGCAAGACTGACAGACAAGGGTGATTTGTGCGATCGCCTTTTCATTAGCCATCTTTTGAAGTAGTGCGATCGCAATTCAGATATCTCACGAAATCGTTCCACTCTCAACCCGTTTATCATCAACTTCTTTAACTTTTGGCCGATTGACAAACTCTTCAAACAAGCTAAAAAATCGCTCGACTGCACTGCGTTCATCTGTAGCATGGAAAAGCAAGATACTTGCCCATAATTGTCCCGTTTCCACCTGAAATTTCTGGCGTAACCACTGCAAAAATTCTTGAAATTCAGCCTCCTGTTTCGTCAAAGGTACGCCAAGTTCGCGCCTAGCAAAATAGTATCCATCCAAAAATGCCTGAAGACTGAAAATAGAATGCCTGCCCAGATACATGGCAGGTCTTTTTTTAATTTTTTGTAATACATCGTAAAAATTATCCATATCCAACTCCCAACAAGTTAACGCTAAAACATCTTTTCTGTTACCTGAAATTCTCTACCAACTTCCAGAATAGGCGAATAGAGATTTTGCATCCAAACCGAGCGAGGAATTCCTTCAGGGTGAATGTTGTCAACCACAATTTCCTCTCCCTCAATTTCAACTACAACTCCTTCATGGTGTCCAGTCGTGGCAATCAGTTCTCCTACACTATCATCATAAATACGTCCGTAGAGCGGATCTTGTGAACCCGTATCCAGCTTGATATGCTTTCCCTGAACTCCCTGTTCTACCAAAAATTCTTTGATAACTCTAGCACAGGGAATACAATCAAAAATTCCAAAGCCACTGGCGATCCTAACAACTTCTTGAAAGACCGGATCGTTACTACTCAGCATCACCACAACAATACAAAATTACTGCGATCGCGTAAAACAGAGCCACAAGGACGATCGTCCATCACACAGAATGAGTGGACAGTATTTGCTCTCTGCACTGAAAATGACGATCCTCAGCTTTCTCCTGCGCCCAGAATATTGTCGCTCGCCTGGTAAGATAGACTCAGCTTCTCAACCAGTTTACAGCAATACTGACATACAAGGGCGATTTGCGCGATCGCCCTCATCTTTCCAATCATAAAATCAAACCTGGTTAACATCAAGGCTGTACGCCAAAATACCGTTTCAGGTAATACAAAACCGCAGTGCAGAAAGGCTCATATTCATCTTGTGTGTTTTTTTGCATACAAACTTGAGCTAACTGCTGTGCTTCATCGTTTGTAATTCCTTGCAATGCGTCAAGTGCATTAATTCGCGCCTGTGTTAAGTCATAGTCATTAAGTCCAAGAATGTCAATGGTTTTTCTAACATCATCATTGTGTTTTTGATTTAGATTATTCGCGGCTTCTATTTTTCCATTACTAGAGTAACTAAACAAATCTTCACAGTTACTCTGTAAAGGCGAAACCATAATGGCATTATCTTTTTTGTTATTCCCACAGTGTTTAGGCCAATGTTTAGAACTACCGCAGGAAGCTAACATATTAGTATATTCGACAGATAAATCTGAATCAGTCTTACTCTGAGGATTTAAATGTTCGATATGGCTAGTATCTGTTGCAACCCGCATACAGCAGTAACAGCAGATGTATCCTTGTTCATGCAGCAAGGATTGATGTACTAATCGCTTTTCAGGATTTTGGAGGCTTCCATAATTGCAATTAACACCAACAAATTTTTGTTGTGCTTTCCATTCGGTAAATTCTTGAGGTTCATTTCCTTTGCGAATATATTTCATTGCTTGATTATTTCCTGCCGTCGGATTAGCCAATCTGCTCTAACAAATTCCGGATCTTCTTCTTTCATTCTGTTCGCAAGCTGTTGACGACAAAGCCTAGCCTCATCAAGTTTTCCCTCATCAATAAGACGAAATAATTCTTGAAAACTATGCTCAATTTCTGCTGGGCGTTTTCCAGTCCCCATCAGCGTTTCAAGAATCCGATTGCTATCTTTCCCTAACGATCTTAACTTTTCAACAACAATACCTTCAGGTGTTTCCATCACAAGATACACCCACTCAACATCGCTAATTACTTGCGGTGAATGAGTTGTCACTATAAACTGACAGTTAGGAAAAGTTTTTTCCAGATCGGGAATAATTCCACGCTGCCATTTGGGATGAAGATGTAATTCAATTTCATCAATCAAAACAACGCCGCTACCTTGAAGCGGATCGAAGGATGGATTGGGATTGGCGATCGCCAAACGTCTTGCCAAATCTCCTACTACTGCTAACAAGCATTTCTCTCCATCGGATAGCTGATTTACAATAAGTTCTTGCCCTTGTTTCTCTACACTCATTCGCAAAGGCGATCGCTGAACTCGTAAATTACCGAATCCGTCCAGCATTTTAGAAATTGCTTGTCTTACCGCTTCTAGCTGGCGATCGCGGTAATCATTAGATTGACTTAACCGTAATTCATTTTCCAGATCCTCCCGTTCTCTAAACCATTCAAAAAAACGTCTGAAGTCAATTTGTCCTCCTGTGAGTGCCTCGTCATAAGCAGCTATCTGCTCAAAGGAATGCTTTGTCCTAATCCTCAAGGGAATATCAAGTACAGCACGATTGGTTGGATAGTAAACTACCAAAGGTAATTCTGCGTGAGGAGTAGTATCTAACTGATGGTGTATGTCGTCAACAACTGCTCTTAAGTGCGCCAGATTGCTGCTATTATCTTTACTTCTTCCTTTCCTAGCATGGGTTAAAGACCATGTAATTTCCTGTCCGTCGTTGATTATAATCGTAATCTCATTATGTGTTTGTTTTTGTCCATTTTTAATGGACTCTTCGCTGAAAAAACGCCCAGAACCTTTAGGATTTTGAATTCGCCCTGTAAACCAAGACAGCAGAATAGTAAGACAGTCAAGTATACTCGACTTTCCCACTCCGTTGATACCGATGAGTACGGTTGGTTCAGGTGTCTCAAACTCCAGTGTCAGGTCGCTGATTCCTCGGAATGAATTTATGCTCAGGCGCTTGATTTTCATGTTTTGGTATTAACTCCACCAAGATTGAGCTTGCTCAACATATATTTTTAATCATTTATACCCCCAATAGCAACAGTATAATAAAAAATGGGAAAGTTAATCTTTCCCATTTGTCATCACCAATTACCTAAATCTTTGCTGAAAAGTCGCGATCGGAATCGCCCAACTTAACTCTTCCATTCGCTGAAAAAGTCCCTGGGATGGTGCAGATCCATCGGCAAATCTGTAAGCTTGAATCCCTTGCGGGGGAAATTTCAATCTGCCGTTAATTCCCACCAACTCACCGTTACTATTTAGTACTGGCCCGCCACTCATGCCGTCTTGAATCTCGTTAGAATAGCCGAGTTGGTATCCTCTGGGGAGCGATCGCTCTGCAATCATCCCCACATCCCCTTTAGTAACGCGAAACGCTCTCAAACCCCAATCGCGGGTATTTTCTATTGCATCCCGGTTAATCATGTACCAATTGGGAAATCCCGAAGCGTATACCGGATCGCCAACTGATAGGGAATCAGAATATCCCATACTAACAACTTCATAAGTGCGATCGCTCGTAAATTGCACCAGCGCTAAGTCATTATCTCCAAACTTGGCAGAAGGCTGCAACCGAGCGGAATATGTGCTACCATCAGGGGTTAAAATCCTGTAGCGATTGCCTTTTTTAGACACCACATGATCGCAAGTCAAAACTGTGTAGGTTTGCCCCTGACGACCGATAATCACACCAGAACCACCCTCATCATTCGCTAAAATTCGCACGGTCACTTGCCTAGCTATTTCGGCCACAGAAATATTATTTGAACGGCGATTTTGAGCTAATTGAATAGGAAGTTTGTCTGTGTAAGTAAAGCTGCGATCGTAATTGGGGGAAACTGCGATCGTAGATAGCAGTAATACCCCATTTAATGAAGCGATCGCCGCCAAATTAATCCCCGAAACGATTAACGATAGTGCCACAATCAGTTCTGTCCCCTGAAAATAGTTTTACAGATACCTATTAACTAGCCAACCTGGAGAGGCTAAATACTCCCCAGGTTGGCTACTACTCGAAATCAACAATCCATTCAATTTGAATTAGATACCGTTCATGCCCCCAGAGTTATTTCCAGTTCCAGGTCGAGGAGTAACTGGTCTACCAGTGTTTCGCGATCCAAATGCTTCATTAACAACTCTTTCCAAACTGAAAGTTCGTCGCTGTCTCGTTGTAGTTGTAGTTGTACTGTTGTTGGGTCTAAGCGAGTAGACTGGACGACCGGAACCTGTTGTACCAAACTCCAGCAAATTCGCTAGAACTTCGTCTGGATTTTGGGCACTGCGACGATCGAGAGTGAACAGCAAATTGTTGGAATTACAATCAGATGTTCCATTATTAACGTAACAAACAACAGGTAGACGATTGACTGTTCCGGTTGTGAGGTATAAGTTGCTCAGACGACCTCCATTGTCGGCTACTGCTCTGGTCAATCTATCAGAAACAATGCGGCAGCGTTGTTGAGGAGTATATTCGGGGCCGAACTCAGTGGTTCTCCAAACTACGATGGGTGATGTGGCTCGATCGCCTCTTTCGGCGATCGTTGCATAGTTCCGACCTTCGCGAACGCAACGAAAATTTGTTGTTAATTCGTCAGTTTGATCGAGTTGGTTATCATCCTGGGCTTGCGCTTGGGATACAAACCCCACAACACCAGAAAAAGCAAGGGCGGATACTAACAATTGAGCCAGTAATTTCTGGGATTTCATAAAGAACTCTTCCGATTAGGGCTAATTTTAAGGTACAATCTTTTTAAGGTGTTGTACCTCATCCATTTGAACTATCTGACAGGATGATTTCGCATAATGTTCCTAAAGACATTTTTTGATTATGCTGGCTCTTTAGCTGCTAATTTCGGTTAATGGATTATAAAACAGCGCGTAACTTTTTAATCGATCGGGGTACAGCTTTGCTAACCCAACGAAATCCCGATGACTTTCTGGTGCGTCTGCGATCGGGCAAAGCGCCAGTGCCGGGTCAGCTGACATCTATACTATTGGCGCTGAAAATTTCGTTCGACGCCCTCAAAGAGGAAACTTATCTCGATCGCGAGCTAATTCACGCACTGCATCTGTTGTGTTTTGAGAGTCGCTATCTGTACGAAGTGGGTCTTAAATCTGGGGTTGAGTGGCCCCCTATGTTGAATGAGGATATAGACCGGATCGCGATCGCAGTCCGAAGTATCTTCGCTGGCACCTGGCAAGGCTAGGAACTAGGGGCTTCATCGATTGCGGAGTTCTGATTCCAATTTGTCTAAATCGCTTTTGAGGAGGATTGTAATTTTGCCGGTGATGGGAAAACCCTGTCGGGGTTGGGCAATCTCTAACCAGTAGGCATATCTGTCGCCTAAGCGCAGTTGTCCTTGCAATGCCTCCTGTAACGGGGCTGCTTGCCCGCGAGCTTCCCTCACCATCGCTTCGTTAGGATAAGCGTAGACTACTTGCGCCCTTTGGTAATCTTGATAGATATCCAAGCCATAGATAACTCGCAGGGATTCTTCGAGGCGATTCGCCGTCACACCATTAATCGTGTCAAACAAATCGATTTGTTCGGTGCGAATTATGCTGGGATCTCCCGCAGGAGTGGCTAAGCCCGGTGATAGGACGGAGGCTTGAAATATAAATCTCACTGCGGCGGTATCGCTTTTGCGTACTAGCAGCGTTTCGCCGCTGCTGGGTCGCAGGGTGGGATGGGCTTTAATCCAGGCGGTAACTCGATCGGTTGTCTGACCCGGTAAGGCGTTGGCTTTTGAAGTAAAAAGCGTTCCCAGGCACAGCCAGGAAACAAGGGCAAAAGGCAAAAGAAAGACTAATTTTAATTTCATCTTTTCCGTTTCACCCTTCATCCTTTTTGTGGTTCTATGGCTACTTTAATTACTTTGCGATCGCGCATATCGTGAAACACTTGTTCTAAATCTTGCAGCGATCGATATTCGCTAATCAGTAATTCAAACGGGATGGCGCGACTTGCCAACAGCGATAGCGCCTCTCTTACGTATGTTGGTGTATTGTGAAACACTCCTTTGAGAGTCAGTTCGCTGTAGTGAAGTTGTTCTGTATTTACTGTAATTGTAGTATCTCGCGGACAACCACCAAATAAGTTAACCGTTCCACCAGGACGGGCAGAAGCGATCGCACTTTCCCACACCGCTGGCACACCCGTTGCTTCAATTACCACATCCGCACCCCATCCCTCTGTTACTTTTTTTACCTCTGCTGGGATGTCGCTAAATTGATGATAATTGAAAGTCTCAGATGCACCCAATTTTTTCCCAATTTCCAACCTTTGGTCGTTCCCACCAAATAGGAATACCTCAACTGGATTTTGGATTGGGGACTCGGAAAGTTTTGAGTTTTGAATCTCCTCTGCCCCTCTGCCCCTCTGCCCCTCTGCCCCTCTGCCCCTCTGCCCCTCTGCCCCTCTGCCCCTCTGCCCC
>NZ_JAIQZM010000031.1 GCF_023333595.1 Argonema galeatum A003/A1 | reverse complement strand
AGTAGGGGCGAAGCATTCGGGCATATAATTTATTGGTTAAAACCTTATATTTACTACCCGAATGCTTCGCCCCTACCCCAGATTTATGGCTTAACCGACGAGAGCGGTTGCTATATTAAAAAATATAAGTAATAACCGTATTTATATTAATAATCAAAAGTAAAATAGGGTGCTGGAAAAAGCACCCTACAAGTAAAAAGCTTGGCTATTTTAAATTAAAGCGAACCGATCGCACTGGGATGACCAGTTTCCCCTCTAGGTATTTCTACGGGGCTAGCGCATTACCCCGCAGCAGACTGCCAATCGTCTTAGCGGTAATCTTCATCTGAATTAAGGGATTTGCCGGGACAACGGTTTTATACAGATAGCTGTCAAAGGTAAGCTTTTGCACATCTTTGTCAGCGCACATCTCCACAAAAGCTTCGCGGGTGGCGTCAGTACGATAAAATACGGTTTGCAGGATGTCCAGCACCTTGTAGGTGAGGCCGTATTTCTTATCCCAACGCTTCAGATACAGCTTGAGGTCGGCTTCCGTGGGAATTCTGGTGCCGCCAGAGGAAGTTTCTACGATCGCTTCGGCGCACATCCGGGCAGACTTAGCCGCAAAGTAAATTCCTTCCCCAGAAGACTTGGTAACAGTACCGGCAGCATCTCCAACTAGGGCAACTCTACCGACAACGCGGCGAGGGCGCGGATGTTCTGGAATTGGATGAGCTTCTACTTTAATAATCTCACCACCGGCCAGTTTTTTGGCGGCACGTTTGCGGATACCAGCTTGCAGATTTTTGATGTCGGCTTTGTTTACCTTCATCGTGCCGGTGCCAACGGCAACGTGGTCGTATTTCGGGAAAACCCAGGCGTAGAAGTCGGTGGAAACATCGTTGCCAACGTACATTTCCGCTAGGTCTTCGTAGTAAGCCATTTTGTCATCGGGAAGGCGAATGCGTTCTTGGAATGCGATCGCATAATTGTAATCCCCAGCATCAATAGCTTTGGCAATCCGGGAATTTGCACCATCTGCCCCAATCACCACATCAGCTTTGAGCGTTTTCATTATCCCTTCCGCGTGGCCATCCGAGTGATCGGCATAGTGGATGGTATAGGGGTCGGTGTTGTTTGTCGGAATATCCAGTTTATAAACTGTGCCGTTAATCAGCTTGGCACCTAACTTGGCAGCGCGATCGCGCATGAAGCCATCCAGCACCTCGCGGCGGCACATACCAATATATTCGTCTTCTTTGTTTATATTGATATCGACCTCAACGTTGGAAGGTGAGATCATTTTCATTTTTCTCACCTGCCGGTCAATGATGTGTGGAGGCAGGTCAAACTCGCTCACCATACACAGCGGAATCGCACCGCCGCACGGCTTGGCATTGTCTAGCTTGCGCTCGAACAGGTAAGTCTCAATTCCAGCTTTGGCGAGCGTTTCAGCGGCTGAGGAACCCGCTGGGCCTGAACCAACAACAGCAACCCGTATCGTCAAAGGTTTTCTCCCAATCTCATCAAGCTACAAGCTGAGATGGTATCACGGACTTTTGAAAAGCCCTACGTTAGTCTCATAGATGTGAATGAAATGCAACACACCTTAATATCTCGATACTCTACTGAATATCTGTCGCCTGACTTGTATCTAACCTCAGCCCTTTCGTCTCGCCTTGAATGAACACTGCTTGGCTTGATTCTGGAATCCGCCAAATCGCTTGTACCTCGATCGCTGGCTACCAAAAATACATTTCGCCTCGCAAAGGCTTCTCCTGCGCTCACCGCCTGCTTTATGGAGGTGAGTCTTGCTCCCAATTTGTCAAACGCATGGTGGCCCAAAAGGGTTTAGCCGCCGCGATGCTTCGATCGCGGCAACGATTTCATGCTTGTCGAGAAGCCAATCAGATCCTCAAAGCCAGCATGGAAAACTCTGAGTCAGAAGATGAAGCGAAACCGAGAAAAGGCAAAAGAAACAATATCCAAAACCAAGAGAATTGTCTGGTAGATGGCCTTGACTGTTGCCAATGCACGGGTGAAAACTTAAACTGTGCCAGCATTTTCCCCTCCGATATCCCTAGCTGTCACTTGCCGGATTGCAGTCATTGCACCCCTGCGATTGATTGTAGCGGCGTCGATTGTGGGTCTGGCTTAGACTGTGGCGGCCCCGATTGCGGCAGTTGCGGTTCTTAAGGGGGCTACTACAATTAACCGAACGAAATTATACCAGATTGAGCAACCAAGCTCCAGATCTGAAGATTTGTATAGTTAATATTTAGATTTATTTAGTAGTCACAATTTTTTCAAGATTAAGGGCATCCTATCAACAGAAGTTAATTCTCCTCCACAGCCCGATCTTCTTCAAGGCAGCAGATGCAGGCTAAACTTTGATGCCTAACTTCTATACACACTATCGCAAAAACCCTACTATGATTACTTTGACTGGCTATGAGATTTTCACCCAAATCTATGAAAGCGCCAATTCACTTGTCTACCGAGGACTCCGAAAGCAGGATAATCAACCCGTTATCCTCAAAATTTTAAAGCAAGAATATCCCACCCCAGCATCCCTGATTAGATATAAACAGGAATATGAAATCACCCACAATCTAAATCTGGATGGCGTTATCAGAGTCTACAGCTTAGAAAAATATCAAAGCAGTCTGGTAATGATATTGGAGGACTTTGGCGGCGAATCTTTAAAGAGCTTAATAAATTCCATTCAATTCAGTTTAGAGGACTTATTAAAAATTGCTATCTCCCTTACTAATATTATTGGGCAAATTCATCAACAAAATATCATACACAAAGATATAAACCCCTCTAATATCGTTTTCCACCCGAATACAGGAAAGATAAAAATCATCGACTTTGGCATTGCTACTGTCTTAACCCGCGAAAATCCGACCATCAAAAATTTAAATGTTTTAGAAGGCACCCTAGCCTATATGTCGCCCGAACAGACAGGCAGGATGAACCGATCGATGGATTACCGAACAGATTTTTATTCTCTCGGCGTCACATTTTACGAACTGCTAACAAGCCAACTGCCTTTTGACGCCCAAGAGGCAATAGAGCTAGTGCATTGTCATATAGCTAAACAACCAGTACCGCTCCACGAAATCAATCCACAAATTCCTAAAGCAGTTTCAGAAATAGTTACAAAACTGTTGGCAAAAACGGCAGAAGAGAGATACCAAAGTGCTTGGGGAATCAAAGCAGATTTAGAGGAGTGCTTGGCTCAATTACAATCCAACGGTCAGATTTTGGAATTTCCCCTTGGTCGCCAAGATATATCCGATAAATTTCAAATTCCCCAAAAGCTATATGGTAGAGAGAGAGAAGTAAAAAGTTTACTAAAAGCCTTTGATAGAGTCAGTCAAGGCACAACTGAAATAATGTTAGTGTCCGGCTATTCGGGCATCGGTAAATCAGCCCTAGTTCAGGAAATTTATAAGCCAATTACGAGAGCGAGAGGCTATTTCATTTCCGGTAAATTTGACCAGTTTCAGCGGAATATTCCTTACTCTGCGATCGTCAGCGCCTTCCAATCATTAGTCCGCCAACTCTTAACTGAAAGTGAAGTCCAACTTAAAATATGGAAAGAAAAGCTCCTAGCTGCTTTTGGCCCTAACGGACAAATTATTATTGATGTAATTCCTGAAGTAGAACTGGTTATAGGTAAGCAACCAGCAGTCCAAGAATTAGGGCCATCGGAATCTCAAAACCGTTTCAATTTAGTTTTTCTAAATTTCATCCAGTTGTTTTGCTCTAAGGATCATCCGCTAGTAATATTTTGGGACGATCTACAGTGGGCCGATCCTGCCTCCCTCAAATTAATTGACTTAATAATTAGAGATGATGAAATCCAATATTTGTTACTAATAGGAGCTTATCGGGATAACGAAGTTAGCCCCACTCATCCAACCGTTATTACGATTGAAGAGTTAAAAAAAGAAGGAGCGATCGTCAGTCAAATTACCTTAACGCCATTGTCCATAAAGCATATTACCCAACTGATGGTAGAGAGTTTGCACAACAATGAAATTTCAGTAAATCCCCTGGCAGAATTAGTATTGCGAAAAACTGGGGGCAATCCGTTTTTCGTTAACCAATTCCTGAAAACCCTGGATCGGGAAAACCTGCTAGTGCGTAACCAAAACTCTACAAAGTGGCAGTGGAACATTGCAGAAATTGAAGCAATGGGTATTACAGATAATGTAGTGGATTTGATGATAGGCAAGTTGAAGAAACTGCCTAAAGCTACGCAGCAGGTTTTGCGATTAGCGGCTTGTGTTGGTAATAATTTTGATTTAACCACGCTTTCTATTATCAATGAAAAACCAGCCCCCCAAATATTTCAAGCCATTCTGCCAGCAATCCAGGAAAGCTTAATTGTCCCGCTTTCAGATTTAGAAATTACAGAAGTAGATTCCATTAAATCAACTCTACTAATTCTCCACTATAAATTTTTACATGACCGAGTACAACAGGCTGCTTCTGCTCTAATTGAAGATGACAAAAAACGTGCATTACATCTTAAGATTGGGCGGTTACTATTACAGAATATAGGAGCAAACTCGCTAGGAACGAGAATTTTTGAAGTAGTCGATCATCTGAATTTGGGTCAAGAATTGTTGGTAGATCAACAACAAAAAATCGAATTAGCTTCCTTAAATTTATCAGCAGGTAAAAAAGCAAAAGATGCAACTGCTTATGCAGCTGCACTACAATATTTGAAATCAGGCATAGATTGTCTAACAGGAGATTTTTGGATAAAACACTATAATTTGGCTTTGGCACTGCATAAAGAACAGGCAGAGGTAGAGTATTTAAACGGTAACTTCGAGCAGGCAGAAACCTTGACTAACTTGGTGCTATCACAAGCAAAAACTCCTTTGGAAAAAGCAGAGATTTATAAACTTTTGATTGTGCAGTACACTCTGTTAGCTAAATACGCAGAAGCAACTAAAGCAGGGCGAAAAGCCTTGCAAATCTTGGGAATTGACTTACCTGAAATAGATTTGCCAGCGGCATTTATGGCGGAAATAGCTTCAGTTCAAAAAAAGGTGGGCGATCGCGAAATATCCTCGCTTATAAATGAACCAAAAATGACGAGTGCCGAGCAAATAATTGCGAGTAAATTGCTAATCGAAATGATTGCGGTTACCTACTTTACAAATCAAGAATTGTTTGCTGTAGTCGTCGCCAAAATTGTAAATTTTTCTCTCACATACGGTCATTCGATCGACTCATCGCACGGCTACTCAAATTACGCGGTTATCCTTTGTATGCAAGGTAAATATCAGTTGGCATACGAGTTTGGGCTGTTGGCTTTGAAACTGTGCGAAAAATTTAATAACCTGTCTTTCAAATGTAGAGACAGTATGTTACTTGGCACTTATATGAGTCCCTGGAATAAACATTTTAAACTTTCACAACCAATATTTACTGAAGGAATTAAAGCGGGATTATCATCCGGAGAGTTACAATTTCCAGGATATATTTTTGCTTATCAGAATATGAACTTGTTCTGCCGTGGAGAAAACCTTACTAATATTTTGGCAGAAGAGTCTAAGTTTTTGCAGTTCACCCACAAGACCAAAAATCAGTGGTGTACAGATGTGATTCTGGCATTCAGACTACCAATTTTAAACTTGACTGGACAGACAAGAGAAAAGTTGAATTTTGACCACGACACAATCAAGGAATCGGGTTATTTGTCAAACTGTCAGTCTCATGGAAGTTTTCAAGCAATCTGCTATTATCAAATTGTCCAATCTCTGATTTTATACTTATATGGGGAGTTTAGTGATGCCCTAAAATTGGCTGATTCAGTCTCGAAGCAACTTACTTTGATTGCTGGAAACATTCCAGTAGCAGAACATAATTTTTACTATTCCCTCAGTCTAACGGCTCTGTACCTGACAGCTTCCAAATCGGAACAAAAAAAATACACCAAAACCTTGGTAGCTAATCAAAAGCAGATGAAAATATGGGCGGATAACTGCCCGGAAAATTTCTTGCATAAGTATCTTTTGGTAGAAGCGGAAATTGCCAGAATTGGTGCCAAAAGCGAGGAGGCGATCGAATTGTACGATCGGGCCATTGAATCAGCCAGAGAAAATGAATTTATTCAGAATGAAGCTTTAGGAAACGAACTGGCAGCCAAGTTCTGGTTAGCTAAAGGCAAAAAGGAATTTGCCAAATTATACATGACAAAAGCTCATTACAGTTATCAACTTTGGGGAGCTAGGCGCAAGGTAGAAGATTTGGAGGAAAAATATCCTCAGTTGCTTGTCAAAACTCAAACAATATCTGCTGTTAAAGATTCACTTACTCATAAAAATAAGCTACAGAGTACAATCTCTAGCTTAACTAGCAGTAATTCTGGTGAGGCGTTGGACTTAGCTACGGTGATGAAAGCATCCCAAGCAATTTCTGGCGAAATCGTCCTCGAAGCGTTGCTGAATAAATTAATGAAAATGGTGATAGAAAATGCTGGGGCGCAAAGAAGCTTTCTTATCCTCAACAGAGAAGGTAAACTGCTAATAGAAGCCGATGAAGTAGCTGTGCGTCAGTCAGTACCAGTCGAAGATTCTGAGCAGTTGCCTTTATCGATGATTAATTATGTAGCGAGAACTCATGAAAATGTTGTATTAAACGATGCTAGTAATGAGCCAACCTTTGCTACTGACTCTTACATCCAACTGCATCAGCCCAAATCTGTGTTGTGTGCCCCGATCATAAATCAAGGCAAACTGATTGGCATTCTTTACCTAGAAAATAATTTAACGACGAGTGCCTTTACGAGCGATCGCATAGAAGTACTAAGCATCTTGTGTTCCCAAGCCGCCATTTCCATTGAAAATGCACTTTTGTATAACAACCTGGAGGAAGCGAACGAGCAATTAGAAGAATACTCGCATAACCTAGAATTGAAAGTAGAAGAGCGAACCCAAGAATTAAAGGATAAAAATGAGCAACTAGAACAAACTCTGCAACAACTAAAAGCCGCTCAAAAACAGATTATTGCCCAAGAGAAACTCGCGAGTCTGGGTTCGTTAACGGCTGGAATTGCCCATGAAATTAGCAATCCATTAAACTTTGTCAACAACTTTGCTGCCGTTTCCGTTGATTTAACCCAAGAACTGCTTGAAGAAGTTGAAAATCAATCAGAACATTTAGAGTCAGAAGCAGTTGATTATATTAAAGATGTGATTAACGACCTCAAAGAAAATGTGGCCGAAATCAATCGCCAAGGTCAGAGAGCAGAGAGTATTGTTAAAAATATGCTGATGCACGCTCGCTCCGAAAGCGGTCAACAGCAACCCGCCGATATCAATGCAATACTTGTTGAAGCAGTGCAGTTAGTTTATCATGGCAAGCGTGCTAAAGACGATAGCTTTAATATCGATCTAGAAGCTAATTACGACAATTCAATAGGTCAAGTGGAAGTTGTTCCGCAAGACATTAGCCGTGCATTTATCAACATCATCAATAATGCCTGTTATGCTGTCGCTGAGAAGAAGAAGGAAACTGGCGAGGGATTTATCCCCACCATTGCCGTCAAAACTCTGAACCGTAGCGATGGCGTAGAAATCCATATTCGAGATAATGGCAAAGGTATATCCCAGCAAATCCAAGACAAAATTTTTCAACCATTTTTTACTACCAAACCAACTGGAGAAGGAACTGGCTTAGGTTTGTCACTAACTCATGACATTATTGTTGGGCAGCACCAAGGACAAATCCAAGTAGAATCTGAACCGGGCGTCTTTGCAGAATTTATCATATTTTTACCAAAAACTATGCCAATAATTGAATAAGGGGAACGTCTAGATAGGGGAAGGAGCAAAGTATGCCAGCCAAAATTCTTGTGGTGGATGATGAGCTACCGCTAGAACGCCTGATATGTCAGCAATTTCGCAAAAAAATTCGCGCCAAGGAGCTGGAATTCATTTTTGCTCACAATGGTGTAGAAGCTTTAGATAAACTGAAAGTAGACCCGCACGTAGATATGGTGCTGACCGACATCAATATGCCGGAGATGGATGGGTTAACTTTGCTGGAGAGACTGAAGGAATTTGAGCCGAAACTCAAAACAGTAGTGGTGACAGCCTACAGCGATATGGCAAAAATTAGAAAGGCGATGAATCTAGATGCTTTTGATTTTCTGACGAAGCCGATAGATTTTCAAGATTTAGAAATTACCATCAACCGCACTTTGGAGTCAGTGCAACAAAGTAAAGAAACTCAGCGGCAGTTGCAACAGGTGCAGACCCAACTAATTCAAAAGGAAAAAATGTCCTCGTTGGGGCAGTTGGTGGCGGGGGTAGCTCATGAAATTAACAATCCAGTAAGTTTCATTGCCGGGAATTTATGCCATGCTCAAGATTATATTGAAGACATGATAAACTTGTTGCATTTATATCAGGAGAATTATCCCGATCCGGTGCCAGCAATTCAAGAAGAAATCGAGGCGATCGAATTAGACTATCTGACGGAAGATTTGCCTAAGCTGCTCGTATCGATGAAAGTGGGGATCGAACGCATTTACCAAATTAGTGTTGCTCTAAGAACTTTTTCTCGATCGGATACTGCTTCTAAAATCCTATTCGATATTCACGAGGGGCTAGAAAGTACGCTGTTGATTTTGCGGCATCGACTGAAAGGAAGTGGCGATCGCCCAGCTATAGTGGTGATTAAAGAATACCGCGATTTGCCCCAGGTGGAGTGCTACCCTGGCCCACTTAACCAAGTGTTTATGAATATTTTCGCTAATGCGCTCGATGCTTTGGAAGAGGCAATAATCAAGGGAACAATCGAGGAAGTGCCTACAATTAAAATTAGCACGGAAATGCGGGAAGATTCGGTGAGAGTTTTGATTGCCGACAATGGTATTGGCATGACAGAAGAGATCAAGTCGCAGCTATTCGCGCCGATGTTTACTACCAAACCCACAGGTAAAGGTACTGGGTTGGGATTGTCTATCAGTCGTCAGATTATGGAGGAAAAACATGGGGGTCAACTGACGTACATTTCGGCACCAGGGCTGGGTACAGAGTTTATTATTGAAATACCAATACAGCAATTAGAAAAGGTGTAGCGATCGCTCAGTCTGCCAGCGCTAGTTTTGATGCAACTCGCTCAGAGTATTTATACTCAAAATATAGTTTCTGTTACCTGCTGATTTTTATGCCCATTTAAGCAAGTCCAGAAACTTAACTATTTCAGTGGTTGTATAAGGCTGATGTGTGATAAGACTACTATAATACCATAGCTTAACCGGGAATTCTCTTCCTAGAGATAGAATCGATCGCTTAAAAAAAAGGCGAAAGGTAATCCAGAATGCCGGTTGCCCAGATATTGTTTGGATAAGATATCAGTTGAATTGGCTCGTCGTTGAGGTTCTTTTCAGTGGGCATAGTTGTTGAGAATGTATCTAAGCAGTTCGGCACTTTCAAAGCCGTTGACGAAGTTAGCTTGGAAGTAAAAAGTGGCTCTCTGGTCGCTCTACTGGGGCCATCCGGATCGGGTAAGTCAACTCTGCTGCGGTTAATTGCAGGTCTAGAAAAGCCAGATAGCGGCAGAATCTGGATCACTGGCAAGGATGCCACCTATACTAACGTCCAAGAGCGCGAAATTGGGTTTGTGTTCCAGCACTATGCTTTGTTCAAGCACATGACGGTGCGCCAGAATATTGGCTTTGGTCTAGAGATTCGCAAAGTGTCGAAACCTCAGATAAAGACGCGGGTGCAAGAATTGCTGGATCTGATTCAACTAGGTAGTTTAGGCGATCGCTACCCATCCCAGCTATCCGGCGGTCAACGCCAACGGGTCGCCCTCGCAAGGGCCTTAGCAGTTCAACCCCAAGTATTACTGCTGGATGAACCGTTCGGGGCCCTAGATGCCAAAGTGCGTAAAGACCTCCGCGCCTGGTTGCGACGCCTCCATGACGAAGTTCACGTTACTACAGTTTTTGTCACCCACGACCAAGAAGAAGCAATGGAAGTTGCCGATGAAATCGTCGTGACGAATAAAGGTAAAATCGAGCAGGTAGGCTCACCAGCCCAGATTTATGACCACCCAGCCACACCCTTTGTCATGAGTTTTATTGGCCCGGTAAATGTACTATCCAGTACATCCCCGATTTTCCAAGAAAGTGGGATTGAGTCTACCCACCCAGAAATCTTTCTGCGCCCCCACGACATCATCATCCAACGAGAGCCCAACGGAAATACAGTACCTGCTAGAATCAGCCGCTTGATTAACCTGGGTTGGGAAGTCCAGGCTGAATTAATATTGGATGACGGTCAGGTAGTCACGGCACACCTCTCCAGAGAGCGGTTTAACGAGTTAGAACTGGAACCGCAACAGCGCGTTCACGTAAAACCAAAGGATGCTAAATCGTTTCCGCTGTACTATTCAATCTAGGAAAGACTCCAGACTTAAGTCTGGGGCTACACAAACAAAACCTGCCTACGCAGGTTTAAGATGGAAAATTTGTATAGTCGCGATTTGCGATCGCCAGGAGTTCTTGCTAGAACACCAATTCAGTAATGCCAGAAACCGGGAATATATCGGTTAAAACAACGAAATATCCATCTTGACAACCACATATTCCCGGTTTCTTATCCCAAGAGAGCGAATATTGAATCGGTGTTCTAAAGGTCGAGAGACTGCTGACCTGTGAAATTATTGGTTTGGTCGCCCCCGGATTCATCCGTCGGGTCAATCTAAACCTAGAATCCAAAATCCTTTCATCGAATGACCGCTGACAGTTTCTTTGAAAAAATGATCCTAATGAACTGGTTTCCCCTATCTGCTAAACAATTTCGTTCGGTTGCAAAATTCTTCGGTCTGTTCTGTCTTTGTTTTTTTCTGATCGTCAGCTGCGGTAAGCGACCAACTGCTTCTGGGCCAAGTGTTTCTCCCGACACGAGTACTGGCGGTTCGCGCCTCACAGTAGGTACAACCCTCAAACCACGGACGCTTGACCCTGCTGACGCCTACGAACTAGCCGCTAGCAATGTCCTCTACAGCTTGGGCGATCGCCTCTATACCTACAAACTAGGCACCGACCAACTGGAACCGCAACTCGCTACAGCACTACCCAAAATAAGTCCTGATGGTTTAACTTACACCATCCCGTTGCGTCAGGGAGTTGTTTTCCACGATGGCACTCCCTTCAACGCCAAAGCAATGACGTTCTCTCTGGAACGTTTCATTAAAAACGGTGGCAAACCTTCATCCCTGCTTTCAGATCTTGTTGAATCTGTCAAGGCTTCTGGAGAGTACGAACTAACAATTAAGCTCAAAAATGCCTTTGCTCCATTTCCATCACTTTTAGCTTATGCGAGTCTGTGCGCTGTCTCACCCAAAGCTTATGAAATTGGTACTGGCAAATTCACACCTACCAACTTTGTAGGAACTGGCCCTTACAAATTGGTTCAGTTTAGTCCTAACTCTATCCGCCTTGACGTTTTTGATAAGTATTGGGGTAAGAAACCATCAAATCAGGGAATTGACTTTGAGATTCTCACCAGTTCAGCTAATTTGTATAATTCTGTCACCACTGGTGCGGTAGATATTGCCTATCAAAGTTTCGATCCCGATCAGATTGTCGGTCTGCAAAATAGGGCGAAGTCGGGTAACTGGCAAGTGATTGAAGCTCAGAGTAATGTGATGAATTATATGGTTCTGAATACGAAGCAGAAACCTCTGGATAAACCAGAAGTGAGACAGGCGATCGCTTCGCTAGTCAACCGTCAACTAATCAATGAGCGCGTGCTTAGAAATCAGGGAGATCCTGCCTATAGCATGATTCCCAAAACGTTTGATGTATCCAAGCCAGTATTTGAAGAAGGTTATGGCGATGGCAATATTACCAAAGCGAAAGAACTGCTGACTAAGGCAGGATTTTCTAAAGAGAATCCCTTGAAATTAGAAGTTTGGTATTCTTCAGGTTCAGCCATTCGACAGCAGATTGCCAGTTTGCTCGGCGAATATGCTAAGCAGCAACTAGAAGGAATAGTGCAAATTCAACCGCAAGCTGTAGAATCGGCTACTTTCTTTGCCAACATTCGCAAAGGAATTTATCAAAGTGCTTTGCTGGATTGGTATCCAGATTTTACAGACGCCGACAACTACATTCAACCTTTGTTGAGTTGTACCAAAGGTTCAGAAGCAACTGGTTGCGAACAAGGCGCGAGTCAAAGTCAGGGGTCGTTTTATTATAGCGATCGCATGAATAAATTGATTCAGCAAGAACGCGCCGAACAAAACCCCCAAAAGCGCAAACAAATTTTTGTTGAAATTCAAGACTTACTAGCTAAAGACGTTCCCTTAATTCCCCTATGGCAAAGCAAAGATTATGCTTTTGCCAAAAAAGGATTGCAAGGCGTCCAGCTAGATCCAATTCAGCAATTGCCTTTGTGGGAAATCAGTAAAAATAAATAGTTTTGAGTTCGGATAGATTGTTACGGGGTGCGATCGCTCTTTCTTTTGTGCGATCGCACTCGGCCTATCTTCAGTCCTAGCTCGTCTTCAGTTGTGCTAACTTTTGTCTAATTAAGATATCAACTTCCTCAACCTCCGCATTTGATTTCGGGATGTCAAAAGTCTGTGGAGATGCTTCAGAGGTAAAACGGTCAACAAAGGCATGAAACGCTGCCTTATCGTTGGGGTGAGCAATGACGTAAGTTCTTAGCTCAATTTTAGTCATGCTATTAAAGTCAGGCTTCATCACAAAAACCTCCAAAGACCATTGGGATAGATTTCTATCTCTATGTTATCTCCTGCCAAGATAAACAGATTACCTGTTCGCTCGTCCAGGCGAACAACGAAAATAGGGGTGAATGTATTGGTCAAGGATTGACATAGTATGACACATCTGATCCCTTGTTCAGCAGTTGGCAAAGTCCATATACCTCGTAACCATATAGCTTAAATGATTATATCGTTAAGTATCCTATTATGACGCTATGGGATAATTTAATTTTACCCTGCCACTAAGATTTTTTAAACTTATAATTTTATATTTTGATTAAATTAGGATGGGCGATCGGCTTTGGAGAAAGATGGATGGACAATTACCAATGAGCCACTGTTTTTGAAACCCAGTCAGGAAGTTACAATGAAGGTGGACTTGGCAGCAGAGAAGTTACTATCGGCTCAAAAGGGGAATCAAAAAATAGCTGTAGAGGTAAAGAGTTTTGTTGGTTTATCGGCAATCTCTGAATTTCATACGGCTGTTGGTCAGTTTTTAAACTATCAGGTAGCGTTAGAAAAAATGCAACCAGAACGGATACTGTATTTAGCTATACCTACAGATATTTATCAAGAGTTTTTTACAGATTCATTTGTCCAAGAAGTGGTTAACCGATATCAAATTAAGTTGCTGGTTTTTCATGTTCAGAAACAGGAGATAGCACTATGGAAAAACTAGATTATCGCAAGTTGGTTAAAAAAGTCATAGAGCAACACGCCAGCGAACAACCGGAAGCAGAGGCTAATCAGGCTCACATTGTTTTTGATACGGAACGAGATAGCTATTTGTTGCTGTATGTGGGATGGCGAGATGAAGAACGACTTTATGGGTGTCCAATTCATATTGATATCCAAGATGAAAAAATTTGGATTCAGCGAGATTTTACGGAGGAAGGAATTGCTAATCAATTAGCAGAAATGGGTGTACCGAAAACCGATATTGTCTTGGGATTTCGATCGCCTTATGTTCGACAATTCACTGAATTTGCTGTGAGGTAATTTGTTTGATGTAGAGTCTCATCTGTTGGAGGGCGATTCCCTACCGGATAGCTGCGCTTCACGCCCTACGTGCAATCATCGCACCGCTTGGTATTTGTATGAGGTGCGTTCGCGCAGCGTGCCGTAGGCATATCGCTATTGGTGTCGTAGGCGATCGCTCTCCGTCTAATCATCGCATTGTTATGGTAAAAATGGTTAAGATTGTCAGTATAAAAAGATGTTGGTTTCCTTGTATTATCCTAAGCTAAAAGGAAGGGCGATCCTTGCGTTAACTCAAACTATAAGAGCAGTGAGCGCACTACGTCAATACCAATATGCTTTCTACTTCGCTATTCCAAAATTCAATTACCGTCTCAAAATTATCTCTCAATATCTGAACAATCTTGTCAGTTGGGCTGTTACCAATGCGAAGGTAGATAAATTTAGGCGGATGACCGTAGAGCAAACTACGTTGATGAAAATCAGAATCTTTGGAAATGATCGCGAAATCATTTACCTTTGCATATTCCCAAATAACAGAATCATCAGTATTCGTAAGTGCCAAGGTTTTGACATGAGCAGAATCGGGATATAAATCGATAATTCTGTGAATAATCCGATCTGACAGGTTTTCGTCTAGTAGTAGTTTCACAAGGATACCACAAATAATTTTTTCTCACGATCGGCTGCAAAGGCAAGGCAAGCTTTGATGTCTTCCGAAGTGAGTTCCGAAAAATCTTCTAGAATTTCTGCCTCTGTCATACCACCTGCCAGATATTCTAGGATATCGTACACAGTGATTCGCATTCTCCGAATACACGGCTTGCCGCTGCGTTTGCCTGGTTCAATCGTGATTATTTTATCGTATTTCATTATGCTTTTGAGAATAATTGCTTAAATCTATAATAAGTCATATTTGCCGCATATTCAATCTCATCGTCAAGATAATTTAATCTAGACGATTGAAGAAGGAAAAGGCGATCGCTCTTTATGCTTGGTAGTGCGATCGCTATTCGTGTCGTAGGCGATCGCTATCTATCCAATCATCACATTGCCATGATAAAAATGGATAAGATTGCGAACTCTGTCAGGATATTGGTAGAGCTATACCACTAATTCCTGTGGACGTACAACTGTAATGCTTGATTTAACCGCAAAATCGCTTGGATTGAAGGTCAGAAGATGTGTAATTTTATTTGCTAGCATAACCGCAATGAGACGGACATCGTGAGTACGTTTCCCCATAACTTTATTAGTTGTGACCAAATCTAACCAATTGGGAAAAATTTGTGGGTATTCTTCTAGCAATGGGAAGCGATTAAGAAGCTCGTCTATTATGTTTCGCGTTTTTTCTGTAGTCCATCCTAAGCCATTTACTTCAATTGGTCTTGTTGCAACTACCCAAAGTTCTATTAATACTTGCGCTGTCAGAAAACATTCATCCGCTTGGGTTAGTAAACAAGATATTGCAACTGTTGCCAGATGATGTTGCAGATCGTCAGGGTTACAAAAACGCAGGACTACATTGGTATCTAGTAGATATTTTGTCATTCTTCGTAAATGCGATCGCGGCTAAATGCTTGATCGGATAAGCTCACATTTGTTGTCGGAAGTTGAGAAATCCAATCCCGAAACTCCCTCGCCCGTTCTGCTGGTGTTGCTGTTTGCCAAAATGGAACAAAAGATGATGTAACCTGAGTAGATTCAGACTCAATTAAGCTGATGAAATCGGCAATTTTTTTAAGTTGGTCTTCGTTGAGTCTATCTAATTCCTGTTTAAGCTTTTCTCTTAGCATAACTGATGGTTTGGTAAAAGCATATTTATTATATCGTAAATCGCCGATTTCATGCTATGGGTGAAGCGTAGCTATTGTCTAAGCTAATCGCTATAAGTTTTGGGTGGGGTGCGATCGCGCAGCGTGCCGTAGGCATATCGCTATTTGTCTCGTAGACGATCGCTATCCATCCGATCATCCCATTGTCATGGTGTAAATCGATAAGATTGTGGGTGGAAAAAGAAGTTGGGTTTACTTGTGTTAACCCGAAGTAAAAGGAAGGGCGATCGTGTGAGAGTCAGAAACCCAGTTTCTTGTCGGGGCGATCGCATTTTTTTCAATTAGTGATAAAATCATTAAGTTGATTACCCCAAAACGATAAAATTAGATTGTCAGTCCACTCACGCTATGCAGATGGTACAATTGTACTTAAAAGCCAGCTACCGCCTAGACTTGGGGAAGCAAAACCCGATCTGAATGCTATAGGGCCGCATTCTCAGTTAAGATGGGATACTTATAACCAGAGGATTTATCAGATGCGAGAATTTGATGGGTCTGGACAACCAGTGAGAGATTTAGATTTTACCAGTCCTACCTATCCTAACGGTAATCCTCGCCCGGATCATCTACCGCCACCTCATCAACATAGCTGGATACCAAATCTTACTGGTGGAACTCCTACTAGAAATAAAAGACCAGAACCATTATGAAATCTCAAACTTCTACTTTGAGCCAAAATGTTAGCCAAAAGTGGGCTGTTACACTCTGCTGTGAAGAACAGGAAAAGCTAGAATCCAGAGTTGCTAAAATTGTTGAGTATTTGGCTGAAAATTGGGATTTATCTAATGAATGGGTGATTTCTGATATTGATGCTACTGGAAGGTGTGGCGATCGGTTCACTAAGAAAGGTAATAAGCAAGAAGTATTTAGTTTATCTACTTGGGATTTACTGGGTGTATTGAATGAAGAGGGTCAAGTTATTGAACTAGATGCAACCTTGATTAAAAGTGGGGATGAAGTGTTTAAAATTATTATTCGAGATGGAATTTCTGTTGATGTGCTTGGCAGTGGGGAAGTGTTACCATTGACAGTTATTGGTAAATATGTGGCTGTTGACAATTCGTGGTTTTTGTGGTAATAGAAAAGTGGCGATCGCTCTTTATGCTTGGTAGTGCGATCGCTATTCGTTTAGTAGGCGATCGTTATCTTTCCAATCATCATATTGTCATGGTAAAAATGGATAATATTGTTAGTGGAAAAAGATGTTGGGTTTCCTAAATTAAACCCAAGCTAAAAGTAAAGGCGATAATGCTACGCATCGCTTACGCGATCGAACTTTTGTGAATCCCCGACATAGCAGAATTTTGAAACAGTTAATTAGGAATTAACGACTCATCCTATTAATACAACCACGAAGACCTTCTCTATCTTCAACAGAAATATAGCGAGAAGCAAGTTGATTGTACTGATTCAGATTTATCGTGTGATTTCTCTCACGTACTTGGTCTGATTCAAGCCCAATATACTCTCTAGTAGAATTAAGAGTATTTCCTCTAATTGTGCCTGAGTAGCAACCCCCGTCCGATTCATAGATGTAGCCAGCAGCTATAAAATACCTACCTCTTTTTCTTAAAATAATGTATTCAGACCCAGATTGCTTTGGCAAGCGTGCATTACTATAAAAATAGATGCCGTCAGGTAAGGCTTGAAGTGTCCGCCTAGTTGATTGAGAGTTAACCGGGAATGACGCAACAGTTAAAGTATTTATCAAAACAACTGTTGCTACCAGACAATTAATCTTGTTTTGGAAAATCATTCTGTCACCTCTGCTGTACTAATATCGCGACAGTTTTGTTGTAAAGTCACCCTACCACGACGTTTGACAATCAAAGTTCCCGATTGTGGATAATTTATGTTCCTACCTGGGGGGCTAGAAACGATTAGTTGATAAGTATAATTTCCAGAATTTGTCCAAGTCATCACTAATCTATTTCTAGTTTGAAAGTAAGCACCTCCATTGTACAAAACTAAATCTGGCTCTCGACTGGGCGTTTCCTCTCTCCTATAGTTGCCTTGATAAGCAGTGTATTTTAGTTGCCCACTTTGGGAGCCATTTGTTTCTACTCGATAGTTTTGTGTGATACATATATAACGGACATCAAAACTTAAGTTTGCTTTAGCTGGAGCCTGAATCCAAAAACTGCTGACTGAAGCAATAGCTATGGATACGGCACAAACTTGTCGCAATTTTTTGATGGGAAAGTATTTTATATTCATAGTGCGATCGCTCCGTTTGTTCGTTGTTGATTTTACGTAATGTCTCTAGTCAATTAGCGAGTCATTATATTAATACAATTTTGAAAAAGACGTTTTTCATCATCTTGAATCAAGGTGCGATCGCCTTGTTACTTTCCTCAAAACTTACCGCTTATCAAAGTAGTCTAATGTAGATTAGTTATACTACTGATGATAACGCGATTCCTCTGTCAGTGAGAGGTGTGTATCGGGAGAGTCAAAATCGACAAACAGACGATCGCTTCAGGGTGATATCTTAAGCAATTAGAGGTCGTGGAATAAGACCAGATTGGGTGGTTGTTCCCGTCAGGATATCCACAACATCTTGAGGCTTCAGATCAATATTCCGATCGCGAGCAGCCTGCCAAACGAGAGCCGCAACACCCGCTACATGAGGAGCCGCTTGTGAAGTACCAGTAACGGCTTGATACTGCCTATTACCAGTCGTAGATAAAACATCTACCCCTGGTGCTACTATAAACTTCAGTGAACCATTCAAATTGCCGTCCAGCTTGGAACCGTTGCTTATGTTAGCCTGCCGCATATTGTCGTCTACTGCCCCAACAGCAATTACGCCTGGGATAGTCGCTGCCAATGATGCTGGAAAATTTGTATCCCCTCCGGTGTCATTTCCTGATGTTGCTATCACTACAGCACCTTTTGATACTGCGTAGTTAACTGCATTCGTTATAGCATTCTCGTCGTTCTCTGAAGTCCCAGGAGGATAACTCAAGCTGAGATTAATAACCTTAGCTCCGTTATCGGCGGCATAAGTAAGAGCTTCAGAAACTGCTTGACCAGACAAAGAGAGTCCCGAAGTGTCATC
The DNA here is from genome assembly GCF_023333595.1 of Argonema galeatum A003/A1. Taxonomy (GTDB): domain Bacteria; phylum Cyanobacteriota; class Cyanobacteriia; order Cyanobacteriales; family Aerosakkonemataceae; genus Argonema; species Argonema galeatum. The sequence continues at coordinate 52,657 of NZ_JAIQZM010000031.1, read as the reverse complement.
CTCCTGAGCCTTTATAGGTATAATCTGCGCGTCATAAGCCACCCCAGTGGTGCCAAATCCATTTCTTGCAGCTGCAATCGTTCCAGCTATATGAGTGCCATGCTGACTGCCGTCGAACTTTGTCGGGTCACTGCCGGACGTAGAAGCTTTGTTTGGCAGGAAGTTATTATTATCATTGGCTTCGTTCCTGCCGATATCAGTCAAGATATTTTTCCTCAAATCAAAGTGGTTGGAGTTAACACCATTATCGATAACGGCTACCCTAATGCCCTTGCCAGTATACCCTGCCGCCCAAGCTGGCGATACATTGATGAGGTTTAAATCTTCAAAATTATCTGCATCTGCTTTAGTGAGAAGGGGAACATCAGAAATAGATTTCCCTATAGTTCGCTCAATAGCCGTTTTTGCATTCACCAAACCGAATCCAAAATTAGGGTCAAAACCATTTAAAGCTGGCGGTGTGGCGGGTGTTGCAGACAAAATAAGGTTATAGTTGGGAGTGTTTAATCGATCGGAGATCGCAAAGTAGGTTCCGGCTGGCAACACTTCGGTTGTAATCTCCGGTCGATCGGGTGTGATATTATACAAAATCTCATTTTCTGGGTCGAGTACACGATCGTTGTTAATATCCCGACCCAGCTGTAGTACATTTTTGGTATCTCGTTTCAGGCTAATTATGCTGCTGCTGGGCAGGTTGAAGCTGTAAATATCCACGTTTTCCGTAGTTGCAACAGAATTTGTTGCGATCGGTGTGGCGCTGAGAACCCCCAGATTAGTAGCAAGGAAGAGATTATTATCGTTAAGCCGGGTAGAGAAGAGGCGTTCCTCACTTATACCAAATTGACGGTAGTGTTGAATAGGACTGAACAACAAAGATGGGTTTTTGTCCAAAAATTCTTTCACATCCGCGTTAGCATCCAAATAAGTTTCCGTAGGAAAGTCAAAACTGGGGTCGCGCCTAAATTCTGAGTCGTCGATTTTGGCGTATTCGTATTGACCGTACTTGATGAAGTGTTCGTAACCTGTTAGTACATCTCCGTTAACTGCATTTTTAATATCTGAGTATTTGTTGAGATATTCCTCAGTATTGAATTCTAGAATCGGGTCTCGTTGTTCCTGGTTAGTTTGACCGTACTGGAGAAAGTGATCGCTCGCTGTGGTCTCGTCATTTTGGACTGCGGCTTCTACATCTGGGTACAGTGCCAGGTAAAAGTTTGTATCGAACATCGCACTGGGATTACGGCGCTCAAATCGACCGTACTCCATGAAATGTTCCAACCCACTACTGCCGAATTCGCCCCTAGCAACTGCTGCTGCAACGTCCGGGTTAATGTTGAGATAATAATTGTTGTCAAACAAATCGTTGATGGATAACATAACCTACAAACTCCTTATTTTTGTTCGCCTAATTTTTAACGATTAAAACCGCCCAACCTTTTGCTGAAATGTGGCAATAGGAATAGCCCAACTTAACGCTTCCATCTGCCGAAAAAGTGCCTCAGAAGGTACAGTGCCATCCGCAAATGTATAAGCACCAATATCGGCGAGGGCATATTTCAAACGTCCATTAATGCCAATTAATCCACCGTTACGATCTAGTACAGGCCCGCCGCTCATTCCGTTCTCAACATCATTGCTGTAACCGAGTTTGTATCCTCGTTCCAGCGATCGCGCTGATAGCATTCCTACTGTCCCAGTCGTGAATCGATAAGCTTTTAGTCCCCAATTACGGGTATCTACAGGAAATCGCGAGTTGACAGATATCCAGTTGGGAAATCCCGAAGCATACACAGGATCGCCTACAGATAGGGCATTGGAGTCGCCCATTACAACTACTCGATAAGGTCGATCGCTCGTAAATTGCACCAGTGCTAAATCCGTATCTCCAAAGTCAATAGATCTCAACCAACGGGCGGAGTGACTGTTACCATCCGCTGTCAAAATTGTGTAGCGGTTATCACTAATGTCATCCACAACATGAGCGCAAGTCAGTACAGTATAGGTTCGACCTCGACGTTGAACGATCGCACCCGATCCAGCACCCTCATTAGTTAAAATCCGCACAGTCACTTGCTGTGCAATCGCTGGCACTGATACACCAGCTTCTGGCCACCCCAATATATATTGAACTGAGAAACTAGCACGGTCACTAAATTGTCTCTGGGTGTCAGATTTAAGCTGATACGTCGCGATGGGCGACAATCCACTCAAAATAGAGGCTATGACTATTAGTTGCCCGAAACCGAAGGTGCTTGACAATAAACCCACAATTACTTCTATGGATTCGAGAGAGTTTTGGAGATTAAAATTTGGTGTAAAACCTGGAGATTCTTAATTCCCCAGGTTTGTTGCAGCCCAGCGCAAATAAACTTGTTTTCAGATTATAAAAATTTAGAAACCAAGTGCATCTTCTGCATTGACTGCCGTACCACCACTATTAACAGTAGGCTTTCCCTGACCTATAGAATAAATTACACTTCCCAGCTTATTCAAAACTGAACCCACGTTTTGGGCGTTTCTTGCATTAAGGGTAAAAAGCATATTGCTACTATTACAAACTGGTCGGCTCCTGCTGGTGAAACAAACTACCGTTTGACGATTGACAACTCCGGCGTTAAAAGCTAAACCGCGCATAGTACCTCCATTCGCAGTTACTCGACTATTTAATTGATTTGTAACTGCCTCACATCTTTCTGGAGGAGCCCAGTCGCCAAGGGTGCTTCGCCAAATAATTAATGGAGCTGGTGCCCGATTCCCATCTCGTATTGCCCAAGTAATGGGGTCAGAACCCGATTGCTCGCACTCAAAACTTACTGCTTGCGCTTGCGCTTTAGGGGCTACAACACTAAAAATAGCTAAAGTCGCTAACAAAGTTGAAGCAGTGAAATTAAATTTCATGAAACATTCCTCGATAATTAACAGTTAACAAACAGAGTTAATGGAAAGGACAAGTCAGATTGCTTAAAGAGCGCGTTAGCGCTATCCGCTTGTCTGGAGCATGAGTAACTGTACTTTTGTATACCGCTCCGCTAAAAGTTGTAATAACGCTGTCTGTGCCATTGATGTCCGAACCTCGGCACAACATTTTTCTGACAAGCTGAGTCCCGTCATACACCCTTATGGTTCTGCCACCACCACCAGGATTTTGACTGCTCTCGATCCAGACTAGCAATTAATTTTTCTATTTCCAATTGCCAAAAATCTGGTCAATATCGGGACTTTTCCAGTTGATGACCGATCGAATATGGGGAAATGTGGGGAAAAATTGGGAAATGTGGGGAAAAATTGGGTATACTACCACAAACCTTGACATCTACCCAACTCTATGAACCTTAAGGAAGTGATAAAACTCGCAGACGATCTCGTATTTGCTAGAACAGGTAAGCACCTTAATGATTTGCAAGAGACGATTCTGCGGGGGACATGGGATGATGAGGACTATAAAGAAATTGCTAATGGAGTTCATCGTTCTGAAGATCGTGTTAGAGAAGTAGGAATGGAATTATGGCAGATTCTTTCAAAGGAGTTGGGTAAAAAAGTTAGTAAATCGAATTTTCGATCGACAATGGAGAGATTGCAAGTCTCCTTATTTTCAAACGTTGTACAAGATCATGTTCGAGTTGGTAGTATTAATTTTTGTGGAGAAAGTAGACACCCACCAAATATCCCAAACTTACATCCACCTAATGAAGAAACAGTTAACACAAAACAAACTAAAACCTCGCATCAAGATTTAAGTGAGATGCCAGAGTTGGGTGCTTTCTACGATCGCACTCCCGAACTCAAAACCCTGGCCAAATCGATTACCCAAGAACACTGTCGCCTTGTTACCATCTTAGGAATGAGTGGAATTGGCAAAACAGCACTATCAGTGCAACTTGTCAAGCAGATTAAAGATGAGTTTGAATATGTAATTTGGTACAGTCTCGCCACATCTCCAACTATTACCGAATTTCAAACGAACCTAATCCAATTTTTCTCAAACTCAGAAAAGCTGGATTTAACTGCAACTAACGGAACACGCTTACCACTATTCAAATATTTGCAAAAGCATCGGTGTTTAGTAGTTTTGGATGACGTTCACAACCTCTTTAGTAGCGGACAGTTGGCTGGTTATTATAAACAAGGATATGAAGAGTATCGTTCCCTCTTTAAACAGATAGAAGAATTATCCCATAACAGTTGCTTTTTACTAATAGGTTGGGAACAACCGCGAGAAGTTGCTCAACTCAAATCTAAACATACTCCCCTTCGTACCTTAACTCTCAAGGGTTTGGATAACGCATCCGCAAGGGAAATTCTTAGAGATAAAGGTTTAGCAGAAGAAGAAAACTGGGATGCAGTTATAGACAAATATGAAGGAAACCCCTTATGGTTAAAAAGTGTAGCTACTTTGATAGAAGAGTTGGGAAGTAGCGTGAGCGATATATTACAAAATGAGCCTATATTTTTACCGGAAGATTTGAAAGATGTTTTACAGCAACAGTTCGATCGCCTATCCGAAATAGAAAAACAAGTTCTCTCCTTGTTGGCTAAAGAAATAGCTCCAATCTAGCAAAATTGCTAGAAAATAGCCTAATTACATCCTCAGATTTACTAAACGTGCTGCAATCTTTATCGCGGCGCTGCTTGTTAGAACAACAAGCAAATTTTTACACTTTGCGACCTGTACTGAGGGAGTATATCAAAAGGTTATAACTAAGATATTGCACCATTCTCAACTAGCCCCAAAACCCGCCTGCGAATCAATGGACATCTCCAAAAAAGAATGTAGAGACGTTGCATGCAACGTCTCTACAAGGGTTACAGGTAACGCACCTTTAATTTCTGGAGATGTCTAATGATGTTGTTGGTAAATTGATAAGATTTTAATTCTACACAAAGCCACTGACTTCGCTTCGGGCCAGCCAGCGATTCAAATCGCTTTTCTGATAGCGACATTTGGGGCGGGTTTTGTTGTGAGGCGATCTGTAGGAAACAAAGGATGTTTGTTAAACCCGCCCCTACAAGTGGACTCAATACTAATCTGACAGTCCACTTTAGTGGACTTTCGCTATTAGCCCTGCACTTGAGTGCAGGGCGGGTGTGGGCGACACCACCGACTTTGCCAGCAGGTTTAAACCCCCGTCGGGTGATTGCGAAAGGTACAAGATTTTAGTTATAACCTAACGCTATTCCCACAAGTAGATGGCTTCGGTAAAATAGTTAATAATCCTCTTCCTAGTTTGCCATGACGCTGAAAGACTTAGAGCCTCAACTGCTGGCACTTTCTGACGACGAAAAAGCTCAAGTTGTGCAACTCCTATCGCAAGGCAAAATTATCCAAGGACGCGGTATAGAGAAAACGCCTGGAGTCTGTGGTGGTAGTGCTTGCATAGCCAATACGCGGATTCCCGTTTGGGTTTTAGTGGATGCCCGCCGCTTGGGTATTACCGAATCGCAACTGCTAGACGACTATCCCACCCTCAGCGCCGTCGATTTGGTCAACGCCTGGAACTATGCTGAAGCGTTTCCTGATGAAATCGAAACTGCTATTCAAGAAAACAACGAAGAGCTGTCCGAAGCACTGTAGACATGGCACGTTTTTATGCAGATGAGCAATTTCCCAAAGCCGTCAGCGAACTCCTCCGCACGTTGGGGCATGATGTTTTGACCGTTCAAGAAGCGGGGAATGCCAATCAACGCATTCCTGATGAAGATGTTCTCAACTTTGCCATTCAAAACAATCGGGCTGTTCTCACTCTGAATCACCAAGATTTTGTACGTCTCCATCGGGCAAATCCAAACCATTTGGGGATTGTCAGTTGTACAAACGATCGCGATAGACCCAGGATGGCAAACCGGATTGATGCGGCAGTTGCTATAGAAGAATCATTACACGGCAAACTGATTCGAGTTGTTCGTCCTTCACAGTGACTTATGCGCTGCTAATCCCTTACAGTGGCTTATGGAAATTTTCCAGGCGGAAGGAGAATCCGAATGACCCGCAATGCAGTAGATGGCTTCGGTAAAATGGTCAGTAGTTTTTTTCTGGGTTTGCCATGACGCTGAAAGACTTTGAGCCTCAACTGCTGGCACTCTCTGACGACGAAAAAGCTCAAGTCATAACTCAAAACCAATAAAATGTCCCGTTCCAAAGCCCTACAATATTACATTTTTTCCCGTCTGCTTCTAGCTCCCTTGATGCTGTGGACGATCGTCACTTTGGTGTTCCTGCTGCTACGGGCCACCCCAGGCGATCCCGTGGACGTTGTGCTTGGCGGTCGCGCACCAGATAGCGTCAAAGAAGAGTATCGTCAAAGATTGGGGTTAGCAGACCCCTTGTGGTTGCAGTACCTACGCTATCTGGGAGCCTTAGCGCATCTGGACTTGGGGACTTCTCTCACCAGTCAGGGTCAAAAGGTCTCGGACGTGATCCAACTACACTTTCCGGCGACATTGGAATTGGCGACATTTAGTATGGCGATCGCAATTATTGTAGGAGTTGCCGTCGGCGCTATTTCTGCCTCAAGACCCAACACATTTCTCGATGTCGGCGGACGCCTATTTGGTATCATCACCTATGCCATTCCCTTATTCTGGTTTGGCATGATCCTGCAATTGATTTTTGCCGTGCAGCTAGGTTGGTTCCCCTTGGGAACGCGCTTTCCAGTCACCCAAATAGCTCCCCCCACCTTCACAGGTTTGTACACAATTGATAGTCTCTTAAACGGTAACTTCAGCCAACTGCTGACATCCCTGTACTATCTCGCCCTTCCCAGTCTGACGTTGGGTATCCTGATCAGCGGTATTTTCGAGCGCATAGTGCGAGTGAACCTCAAGCAAACCCTACAAGCAGATTATGTAGAAGCAGCCAAAGCCAGAGGCATTCCCGAAGGGCGGATTTTGTGGTCTCACGCCTTGAAAAATGCCCTGATTCCAGTGATTACCATTTTGGGACTGACCTTTGCCTCAATGCTGGGCGGCGCAGTTTTGACAGAGGTGACATTTTCTTGGCCGGGACTGGGAAATCGCCTGTATCAGGCCATTTCTGAGCGGGATTATCCTACAGTTCAGGGGGTTATGGTGTTTTTTGCTGCGATCGTAGTGACAGCAAGCATTTTGATTGACATCATCAATGCTTATATCGACCCGCGCATTCGCTATTGAAAGCAGCCTGTAGTACAGCATTTTAAAGAGTGGGGGAGTGGGAGAGTGGGGGAGTGGGAGAGTGTGGGAGTGGGAGAGTGGGAGAAAAAGCACTGTACTTCATCCGATCGCTTTCCCGCTATAAAACCCTAGATCTTCTGCCCGAATTCTTCGCCCCAGTATTGGGTTACAGCGCTTTTCAGGCCAGTGAGGCACATAGAAACCCGGTGAGAGCAGAAGTTACCGGGTTTCTGGGGGTGTATTTCATAAGGGCTGCAAGCCGCTGTAGAACAAACCCTACAGCTGGTAGCGAAGTGCTGCCAGCTTTTTCAGTATTATTGAGGTTAAAATTTAAAGCTTTTATTAAGTACCGTAATTTTACATAGCTACTACATAACAAACTAGCTAATATCTGTTAATAGATTTGTTACTTTATCATAAATTTAAACTTGTCATCCTTAATTTCTCATAGATAATTTGGAATAACCTCCTTAATTCAAATATAGTCTCCCCAAATATACTGACTTTATCTAAATTAATTCACTGCATAAATTGGCATTACTGAAGCTAAAAATCTTAGAGAAATTTCCCGGATTTAACCTAGCGACGAAGAAACATATAGTGAGGCATCTAAATTACTAGGCTTCATTTTCTCGATCGCTAAAGAAATAAAGGATAAATTATGGCTTCCATACCCTTATCTGGCGCACTGGGTCGCAACTTTGCCTACAGTAATGACACGACGGGCATAAACGCTTTTAAAGCCGAGTGGACAACGGCAGCCCAGAACCAAGGCTTGCAAATATTCGGAACCAATTTAAGCGGCACAGTAACGGACTACCTTACCCCAGCTGCCCAAAGCAATATAAATTTCGCTAACGGTAGCACAACAAGCTATGGCGACGAATACGGTATGGGGGTCGCCAATTCTTATTACGGTTGGTGGACTGCCGCAACCAAAGTGCGGGCGGAAATTAACTATGACCCAAATACCGGAAAATCCGAGTCACTGACTTATAAATGGGCACCTAACCAAACCATCCAGAATGCCTTTATTGACCTGAGCTTATTCGTTCCCAAAAGTGCTGAAGGCCCAGGCACGGAAGTTGGTTTCTTGCAGGCATTCAACAATGGCGTTGCGGTGAACATTGACGCCTATCGCATGGTCAATGAAACCACTGCCGCTACTACTCAAACCTCCATCCAAAACGCCGCTAGTGGTGTAACTTTCCTCGCTGATGATGCAACAAATGGAGATTTCAAGTTTAAGGTATTTGGAACCTTTGACGAACTGAAATTTTCCTCCAAAGCCTACGCTAACCCAAGCGCTACCCAACCCATCTATACAGATTCCACCGGGAGTTACATCAGCGATAGTTCTGACTACCTAGTTCAGCAACTCAAATATTCGGGAGTAGAAGAAACTATCGGCTCCCTTCAGTTTAGTAACCCTGTCTTCACAGTCAACGAAAATGGCACGCCTGTGGCAGCTGTGACGGTTACTCGCACTGGCGGTAGTTTTGGTGCAGTATCGGGCACAGTTAATCTCAGCAATGGCACTGCCACATCTCCTGGCGACTACACCAGCAGCCCCATCCTCGTCAATTTTGCTGATGGGGACACTGCACCCAAGACTGTCTTCATTCCGATCGTTGATGATACGCTGATCGAACCGACAGAGACTGTTAATTTAACCTTAACTAACCCCACAAACGGTGCCACTATTGGGACGCAGAATACTGCTACCTTGAACGTTGTGGATAATGACAGCAGTCTTCAGTTTAGCCAACCTGTCTTCAGCGTCAACGAAAACGGCACGCCTGTGGCAGCAATAACGGTAACTCGGATTGGCGATACTACACAAGCAGTTGGTGCCACAGTTATCCAGGGCAATGGCACAGCTACTACCCCTGGTGATTACACTAACAGCCCCATTACGGTTAATTTTGCCGCTGGCGATAATGCCCCCAAGATTATCACTATTCCTATTGTTGATGACACTCTGGTAGAGGGCAACGAGACTGTCAATTTAGCCTTGATAAACCCCACGGGCGGCACCACAATTGGGGCGCAAAATATGGCTATCTTGACTATTTTGGATAATGACACTCCGGGCATGATTCAATTTAGTAACCCGCAATACGTCGTTAACGAAAATGGCACGCCTGTATTAGCTGTGACGCTCAATCGTACTGGCGGCAGTGCTGGTGCGGTTTCAACTACAGTTAACTTAGCCAATGGTACTGCTGTTGCTCCAGGAGACTACAACAACAGCGGGATTCTGGTCAATTGGGCAGATGGAGATACGGCACCTAAGACTATCACCATTCCCATTGTTGACGACACGCTCGTAGAACCTAGCGAAACCGTCAATTTAAGCTTGTCCACCCCCACCGGCGGTGCCACGCTTGGAGCCCAGAATACGGCTACCCTGACCATTTTGGATAATGACGTACCGCTGATCAAACCAGTAGTGTTCGTTGCCGCTCTCGATCCTACCGCTGGGGAACCCGGTCGTTCAGAAGGAAACGGTACATTCCAATTCGCACGCACTGGCGGCGATATCAACCAAGCTCTCACCATCCGGTACACTACTACGGGTACAGCTACCGCTGGCGCAGACTACGCAGCTTTGACTGGTACGGTCACTATTGCTGCCGGTCAGTCTGTCTCTGGTCCTATTACAGTTACTCCTTCAACCGATAACAACAATGAACCGACTGAATCGGTAATTGTCAAGGTAGCTGAAGATATTACTTACCAAGTGGGTTCGGCAGACACTGCCTCGGTGAGTATCGCGGACAACAATCCGTTGACGGGTACTGGTGCTGGTTCTGTGCTGCGGTATAACGCCTCTGGAATCTTCCAGCAAGGTTACGGCAACATCACATCTGCTGTTGCTGGGGCTACCGCTAACGATATTCTGGTAGCACAAGCAGGAACGTATAATGAACCGGGCACTGTTGTCATTGACAAGCCATTAACCCTGCGCGGGTCGAATGCGGGTGTTAGCCCCAGCAGTAGTTCGTCGGTTACCCCAGCTGTTGTTCAAACTGGGGCAGGTCAACCTGTTTTCACGATCGCCCCTGGTCTGACTAACGTTACTATTGAGGGGTTGACGATCCAAATGAACGGCTCCAACGGCATCGTACTCACAGGCGGCACGGGCAATAATATTGTCGTTCGCCAGAATACTTTTACTGGCCAAGGCCCGTTTAATAACGGCATTATCTACATGGATAGTAGCCAAGCTTCTTCAGTCGGGTCGGTGAACGTGGTAGATAACTTAATGCGCGATGTCACTACTGCTGCTGGCAGTACCACTAGCGGCGTCCAAGTACTCAGGTTCGATACGCTTCGGGTCACGGATAACCAAATCGCTAACTTAACCGGGCCTGGTGTTGCTCTTGATTCAGTTACCAATGCTGCTAGCGTAATTAACAGCAACAAGGTCAGCAATACTGGAGAACAAGGAATTCAACTGGCAGGTGGCAACGCTACGATCGAGAACAACGATATCACTAACGCTAATACCAGTGGTGGTGCTGACAGGGGTGGTATCCGCTTGCGGGATGGCTTAATCGCAAATTTAGGGAACGCGAACGTGATTAGCAACGTTGTCACCAATTCCTACAACGGGATAGCAATCCGAAACCTAACAAATATCGCCAGTACGGTCAATGTTAATAACAATAACTTGATCGGTAACTTGAATGCTGGTTTCTACCACGGCGGTAGCGGAGCGATCAATGCTACTAATAACTGGTGGGATGATATCACTGGCCCTGTGGTCGGTGGTACGGGACGGAATGCTCTAGCTGGAGTTGGTGCTGGCTCGGTCAACGCCAACCCATTCTCTACATCGGTCTTGTAAACAAAGTGCTGAGTGCTGAGTACTCAGCGTAGCTCTGTCATCATCCATAAGACTGGTAGCGAAGTGCTGCCAGTCTTTTCCTATGGTTGTCATAAGTAGTTGGTTGAGAACGGGAAAAGGGAAAATAGATTCTTTTTCCCCCTTTACCTCAATTAGTAATTTTATACGTATATTTACTGTAAATCCAGTAGGGAGCGCGTTACTTAAATAAATTTTACTCTTACTTCATCAATTCTTTATAATTACTTTACCGTAACTTTATAAAAACTTCATTAATATTAAATTAACAAGGGTGTAATCTACGTAATTTTACTTGAAAATTTTACAAAGGGGAAATAACATGACTGATGAATTGGGCATACCTACTAACGAGTCGAGCGGTAGTTCACTTGACGACACTAATGGCGACGACATTGTGTTTAGCGGTAACGGCGATGACTATTTAGATGGGGGTGATGGTAACGACTATCTTTTTGGCGAAGCTGGCAACGACTATCTTTATGGAGGAAATGGTTTTGACTATCTAAATGGGGGGGATGGAGACGATATACTCTTTGGCGATGCTGGCGACGACATTATTTACGGTCAAGCTGGCAACGATCTCCTAACTGGCGGTTCTGGTTACGATCGATTCTTCTATGTCACAGGCGCTCCTTTTACAGCGGATCTTGGTGTAGATACCATCACCGACTTCAACTCTGGCGAAGACAAAATAGTGTTGGAAAATACTATGTTTTCAGTTCTTACCAGTACTTCTGGTATTGGTTTTAGCAACCCAGAGGAATTTGCAATAGTTGCAAGTGACGAAGAAGCCGCAACAAGCAGCGGGCTGATTGTTTACAGCGTTGCAACCGGCAACTTATTCTATAACGAAAATGGAAATGTAGAAGGCTTTGGTACAGGGGCTCAGTTTGCTTCCCTAACTGGTGTTCCAAACATATCGTCTACAGACTTCGAGATTCGGGCGTTTCTGGGTTAAGATGATGTCACCCCATTTGCCGTGCCATAAGTTCTGGTAAACTCTTTCCCATAACCAACGAAATGATGACTTATTACCCATTAAGCATCTACCGATAACTAATGGCTCTAATCGAAGAAGTTAAAAAAATCTGCTCGCGCCTTGCTGTTCACGGATGGCGAGACTTGCTTTTGCAACACGGACTCGACATCACAGCTAGCGACCTCAAAACTGAACTCACCAAGGTACTCCCGCACATCAAGCGAGAGATCAAGGGTTTTGAAGATTTTGCTTTGGAAGGCAAAAGGGCGATCGAACCGCGCAATCCCGCTCGCAGCTTGCTCTTTCACGCTTTAGCTTCACCTAACGTCGTCTCTGGGGTCGATGGTCGAGAGTTAAGAGCTTTTCCGACTTTAGCTGAAATTGATACCGTCGAGAACTACGTTTATGGCATCCAGCCTCCGTCTTTGCTAGAGTTGAGGGCGCGTGCCAATCGTGCTAACCTGGCGATCGCAGTTTTTGCATCCGAGTATCGTCCAGCACCAGAAACAGTCCTGCAAAAGCACGCCGAAATGTGCTACTCCCGTACCGGAGTTGCCAGAGTGGGAACAGTCGAGCCTCTTTATAACGGTCGCAGTCGAGGATTCTTACCTTTTGTGGAAAAAAATCCTCACGCCTTCCGAGTTTTGCCAGCTCGTTACTCTGCCTATTTGGCAGTACAAGTAAAAGGCAACAAAGACCGATTTGGCCCGATGCGCTATAACGTCAGGCAAGAGCTAAATCGTTTAGATCCTTATACTTATCCCAATCCCGGCGATGATAAGCTGCGCGATTTCTGGGTTCCCTTGCACAAACTTTTCAATGGAAACGAATGCCTGCGCGGCCTTAACTTGCAGGTAATTTTAAAAGCTCATCACATCAATGAAAAGCTGCGACGCATCCATCTAGAAATTGGGCCGCAAGGTACGGGATGGCAAGAACCAGACATCAGCAATCCGCCATTTATCTTCACTGAAGGGATAGCCGAATGGTCAAATAATCCCGATTATGGAACTGGAATTTTATTGCCAGTTGTACATCCGCATTTAGTTGAACCAGCCGAATATAAGGGGAAACCGCTCACATTTAAAGTTCCTAAAGATTACAACCAGACTCTATCTTCCAGCCTTTATATACCTGCTAGCGATCGAGATGCGCGTCACGCTCCCGAATATGTCCACGCACGCCTGCAAATCTTGCCCAACGGTCAACAAGTTGACCTAAACGAACAAGAAAATGTAGCAGAAATTGTCGCGAAAGGTGACTACGACGCGCTGCACTATATAGACTTTACGGGCGATGGCTGGATTGAAGCTATATGTCCAGAATTAGCGGTAGTTTTACCGCGTCGCGTGCCTGCCTATTCCCTTGTAACGGCACCCGATTTCTTCCCGAATGCCGATCAGCGAGAATTGATGGATTGGTGGCAGCAGTCAGTACCGCGAGCGCTCAAAAAAAGTACTTGGCGAATTACACCAAATACCTTGTCCGATGAGCGTCTCCCTCCCAATCTTGAAATAAAAAATGCTCCTTTTCGCAAAGAAGATACCACTGTAACGGCGGTAGTCTCTTTCTTATTAGACAAACCAGTTCATCAAATGCCTCTGGAAGTTCCCGAAACTAACAGAAATTCATACCTTCCAGATGCAGCCGCCGGAGTTTTTGCTCCTGGGTGGGATGTGAGTTTTGATATTAATGGCGATGGAACAAAACACCTGGCAGCTTATGGTTTGGGTAGTCCATTTCCTGAAGATTCCAAACTTTGTGCAGCTCTTAGCACATTTTGGCCTGCTGTTGCCCCCGATTCGGCACGCACTTTCGAGCCTAATGAAAATTGGCCGACAATTAGCCCTTTGACGGATGAAGAAATCGGTCAAGTGGGAAATCTTCCTTGGGACGGTGTTGCTGGCCCAAGGATAGTTAAGCGGGCAAATCAGGACTTCGTGGAGTATGCTGCCTTCGATAACGTTGATTATGTAAAAAACGCCCTACAAAATCAATTTTCTTTGGCACTGACTGGTAAAGTTGACATTCGCAAATACAAGTTTCGAGTTTTGGCAATGGCGCGAGTTTACCGAGCGTTGGGTGTTAAGGAGGAAGATTTTTATAAAACAGGTGTTGCCGATACCCAAGCATTCGGGCAAATCACTACCGAAAAAGCCAAATGGAGTGTCTTATCATTCCGTAAAATCTCTGCTGATGACGCTGAACTAAAAGAAGCGCAATCTAGCACTAATATGAAGCTGCATGGAGATGTTTATCGGTTTCAGGTGTATCGTCCCGGCAACAAAAATTATGTGGCTCAAAGAGTTTTTGTTGAAATTAAGGAAATGGTGATTCTTTTTGTAGATCCAATCCAAATTTTGTCTAAAAAAGGCAATGGTAAATGGGAAGGAAAAAACATCTGATGAGATGAGGCTGAGCCTCAATTTCTTGTTCCCAGGCTCTGCCTGGGAACGAGAGGATACTGTTGGCGAATTGACTGCGGGGTCAGACCCCTCCCCAACCCCTCCCCTGCAAGGAGAGGGGCTTTCCGGCTCCCCCTTCCCTTGTAGGGAAGGGGGTTGGGGGGTTAGGTTTTCCTCGTTCCCAGGCAGAGCCTGGGAACGAGAGTTAGGAGGCTCAGCCTCTCCACCACTAAATGCAATAATTATTGGTAGTGGCCCATCTGGTTTGGCGGCGGCTATTTTGTTAGCTCAGATCGGTTTGCGGGTTGTTATTATCGATCGCAAACAGTTTCCGCGCGATCGGCCCGGAGAAACCCTCCATCCAGGAATAGAACCGCTTCTCAAGCAGTTAGGTGTGGCCGATCGAGTGCTTTCTGCTGACTTCCTGCGACATGAAGGAAATTGGGTTAAATGGCAGGGAGAGCCTCAATTTGTGCCTTTTGGTGGAGATGAAGCCGGGAACTGGCGAGGTTTTCAGGCATGGCGAGCGGATTTCGATGCTATTTTGCTCGATCGCGCGATCGCGTTAGGCGTCGAGGTCCGCCAACCTTGTCGCGCTTTGCAACCGATTGTAAGCGCAAATCGGATAGCCGGAATTAAAACTTCTGATGGTTATTTCCCAGCTTCTTTTGTTATAGATGCTGCTGGCGGCGGACACTGGTTAGCCAGACAATTAAAGTTGCCAATTAACTATTATTCTCCCCGTTTAATCGCTTATTTTGGTTATGCTGAAGGAGATTGTTCTATCCGAGATGACGCGCCAGCAATAGTTGCAGACAAAGACGGGTGGATTTGGACTGCCAAAGTGCGATCGCAACTTTACCAATGGACTCGACTACCTTTTACCAACGAACCAATCGAAAAAAATTGGATTCCCGCAGAATTCCACGGACTTCAACCCAAAGGTAAGACGAGTGCAGCGGATGTAACGTGGCGTGTTGTACCTGCTTGTGCGGGTCCCGGTTATTTTATGGTTGGGGATGCTGCTGCAACACTCGATCCGGCATCTTCTCATGGTGTGCTGAAAGCCATTATGTCCGGGATGATGGCGGCGCATTTAATCGCACAGATAGTCAAGGGTGCGATCGAGCTAGAGGCAATTCAAGCTTATCGTGAATGGGTTGATAATTGGTTTCACCACGATATAGATAAATTAAGGGAACTCTACGCTATTCTTCCCAACCCGCCGCACTGGCTTTAAAAAAGCTGAAAGTTTGTTGTTCGCGTTCAGCCGCATAGCTAAGACAAGCTAGAATATCCTGTTTAGTTAAATAGGGAAAGTCTTCTAATAACTCTTCATAAGTCATACCAGCAGCTAAATAGGAAAGCACGTCATAGACAGTTATCCTCATACCCCGAATACAAGGTTTGCCACTGCGTTTTCCTGGTTCAATAGTGATAATGTTTTGATATAGCATATTTATCTTCTAAATTAGGGTAACTAAATTATAACAGCGATCGCATTAGATAAAAAATAATTGACAGAGTATCTAACCTGATATTGCGATATTTTTTTGCTAATTCACGCAAATTTCGTTTATACTCAGGTGTTAAATCGATTTGGACTAAAGGCGTTTCATTCGACATCTATTCCTTCCCACATTTCAGAAAGGGGGATGCGCTGTCCTGCTTTTACTTCCTGTAAGGCTCTCCTGAGACTTGCTTTCACTTCTTCAATGGGAGTATCATCAGGATCGGTTTCGACTGACTCGGTAACATCGGGAAAATCCCGTTTCATCGAGCGCAGATTTTTTGAGGGTAAGTGCTTTTTATTTTTGAGTATAAGTTTTAATTGGAGTTTGTTTTCTTAGAAAGCTCTACAAGTTCCATATTTGCGAAATGTTCTTGCAGCAAACGATGGATGAAGCGATAGCAACCTCCGACTCGTTGTAGAATCATACGTTCGGTACAGTAGTTCAGGAAACGAGCATAGTTCCAAGGTATGTAGCCATTCGACCAAAAAACTATTCGTAACGCTAAGTGTTGAATGCAAGGAAAGCTCGGAAATAAACTGCCGAAAATCAGTCCTATCATACCACCTAAATGGGCAAAAGTAATTCCCGATATATTCCCCATTTTTATTCCACTAGATAGCCAAAATATTAACCCTATAATATGCCCTGATAAAAATCCTAATATTGTCCCAATCAATAACAATATACTACCTAAAAACGCTGCTAAATTAATTAAACCCCATTGAGTGCGGTCAATCGCGATGTATAATACTGAGGTTGGTTCAAAATTATTGGTTAACCAATAACTGAACAGTGGCCACCAAATTTTTTCTACTGTTAGGTGTGGTAGGGAGAGAAATCTTTGCAGTTTCTTGCGACGACTTTCAAATAGGATTTTCTGGGGAAATTGACCAGCCAATTCTTCTAATTTTACGCTTCGATGCTGTTGTAACATGACAACTAACATAGATAAAATTAAAAACTAGGCTCTTTTTAGTTGCGTTTCTAGGTATTGGGTGTAGAATAATGGTAGTAAATTCATTTTTTTCAATTGGGTAGGTCTTCTTGAGAATAGCATCCCGATTTTTTTTGGACAACAATGGTTCAACCCCGCACGCAGTAAGGGGTTGAACCATTGTTGTCACCCCGTCAGATTTATCCAGATGAGCCATCTGCTAGCAAATCTGGTGATTTTTTAGATTACTGGATGCGTCTGTTTTGTGATCGGAATAAAATTTTATTTGCTTACAGCCAAAGCCGGGATCTAAAACAATCTTTAAAAGCAGACTTTCAAAAGATTCAAAATTACATCGCTTTTTTTAAGAGTAATAACTCTCAAGGTGCAGATATTAGGAAACTACAGCAAGTTTTAAATGAGGCCGAAGGAACATTTTCTACCTACGCGATCGATCTAAGTTATTTTGAGTATCAAATTCGGACACTAGAAATTAATTTATATAACTACGAGCAACGTTTAACGACCCTGAGAGAACATTTACAGTCTGAATCATTTAAAAGCGATTTAAAGTTTTTGGAAAATTTTAGTTGCGATTGTAAGAATAAATATCAATTGCAAATGCAAAAAGATTATGAAAATTTAAGTCCAGGTTTGCGATTATTAGAAGTATTTCTCAATTTTGTTCGAGCTAGAGTAGAAATTGACCAAGCAGAAAGCGATCGCTTTTTCCAAGAAACTCTAGAAGTAGCAGGTGTAGGTTTCGCCGTAGCTGCGATCGCGGCAACTGCTATTTCTCCATTTATGGAAAAAATTACTCAACCTTTAGCTAAACAAGATTATAAACCATCACCAACTCCTCAACCAACCGTTGCGCGATCGACCTCTGCACCACCGCCACCGACGACAGGCTTGTTATCGCCAGAACTATTACCCTGGTTCAATTTGGTGATGACTGTGTTGGTTAGTGTTATTTTGGGTATGCTAGCGCGATGTTTGGCTCGTTGGTGGGTGCGATCGGGCCGTAATTCATCGACTAAAACGGATTAATTTTCTCGAAGTCTGTCATTGGGTAGAGCTACAGAGTCTCCCTTTTATGTATGAAGCCTAGCCGGAAACAAAATTTATTCTACCTTCAGCCCTATTCTAATCGCTAGATGCACTATTGTTAGCAATAAATCATCATAGTAAGTAAGGTAAGTAATTTACGAAGTTACTTTAATTAATTTAGGGGATTGTGTGATGAAACGTTTAATTATTAGTGGTTTATCGGTTCTGCTACTGTCTGCTGTCACCGCACCTGCCGTTAGATCTCAGTCAACAGACAACAACCGTTCCACGTCGAGCAGTCCCTCTACAACTTCTACTTTTGAGCTAGAGCCCTTCAATCTTGTTTTCATGGCATATCAAGGTTACTTTCAGGAACAAGGCATTCCCAGCGCCGAAGGTCTAATTTTTGCTTACCGTACAGGGACTGTTAGCGCCGAAGATCTAGTCCAGAGTGCGGTGAAAGCCAACCGACTCCCATCTGCAATTATGGCGGACGATGAGTATCTGAATGCAGTGGAAGTACAACTGCGCTCTTTACGCAATCGTTAGAGCTAAGTCATCTGATAAGACCAAGGCAAAACTTAGAAGATAAAGTTATACCCCTGTCTTTAAGCATGAAAAAAGAACTGGTATTTGCTCTTTTTTCAATTCACTGGCTTTAGACGCGGGGTTTTTACTTCCACTTTTAATTTTTGCCTATTTTTATGTGTAAATTAATAGTTTTTGGCTATGATATACTTGCGCTAATAGGTAAATATAAGCCAAAAAATATTTATATTTTACAGATAAAAACACCATTAACTCGCCTAATGAGCTACAATGATGTATTGGCTCTAAAATATCCTTATTGACTTTATAATCATAAATTGTGCGTCTACTGACTCTAAAAGAGCCTTGTGAAGGATATTAGCAAGCTGCCAACATTGTAATTAGGTGACTAATTTACGTTAAAACTTAGTACTGGCGTTCTCCTGTTTCAGTGTTATTCAGCTAGCACCAATTTGTCTTTTTCTAGGACTTCGGCAGCAAGTAAAACAGCCAATTTGCTTTGTTTTTATGTGCGTTTCTTCCCCTCTCATTCTACTTATAATATGCGTAAGCCCTTATGTGGATAACTTTTGGAGTGTCAAAGGAGTATTAGAAGTTGTCCAAGGCAAACTCTCCCAAAAAAGCTAACAAAACAAATTTTGATAAAAATATTGCCAACCTAGTTGGGGTGCTGGCACAGCTAGTCAAACGCATGAAAAGCTGGATAGTTGCCTCCCTCAAACGTCGGCGTCGAGTTGCGACGCCAACTATGAAAGCGGCACCCTTACCCAGCAACGAGGAGGATAGGCTAAAAGCGCTTGAGCGGTATAAGATTCTCGACACACCGCCAGAAGAAGTCTTTGATGACCTCACCCGTTTGGCAGCGTATATCTGCGGTACTCCTATAGCTCTAATCAGCCTTATTGATACTAATCGGCAGTGGTTTAAGTCAAAGGTTGGGCTTGATGCTACAGAAACGCCTAAAGAACTCGCCTTCTGCGCCCATGCCATTCTCAACCCAAATGAAGTGATGATTGTGCCCAATGCGCCAGAAGATGAGCGCTTTGCTGGCAACCCGCTAGTAACTTCTGACCCTAATATCCGGTTTTATGCGGGCAATCCTTTGGTTACTTCTGACGGTTTTCCCTTGGGAACTCTTTGCGTAATCGACCGAATTCCCCGCAATCTTACCGCTGAACAGCTAGAAGCGCTGCGGACTTTAGGGCGTCAGGCGATCGCCCACATGGAGTTACGGCTTAATTTGGCTAGGTTAGAGCGCCAAAACGCTAGGCGTCAACAAGCAGAAGCCAAGCTGGGGGCTTCCGATCGGCAAGTTGTGGATTTGATCGAAATTATGTCGGATGCTTTTTTTGCCTTAGATCGGCAATGGCGGTTTACCTATGTCAATCAAAAAGCCGGACAAATTTTGGAACAAACACCGGAAGAACTTATCGGCAAAGTTATCTGGGATGTATTCCCCGAATCTGTCGATTCTAAGTTTTATCGGGAGTATCACAAAGCGGTAACTCAACAGGTCAGTGTTACCTTTGAAGATTTTTACGGGCCAGCAAACCGCTGGTCTGAAGTGCGTGCCTTTCCTTCTTATGAGGGTTTGTCTGTCTTTTTTCACGACGTCACGATTCGTAAGACAGTGCAAGAAGCACTGCGCTATCAACAGGAACAATCCGAGCGCTTGTTACTTAACATCTTGCCAAAGCCAATTGCCGATCGCTTAAAACTGGAAGAAACCATCATTGCTGACAGCTTTGATGAAGTGACAATTTTGTTTGCCGATCTGGTTAATTTCACCCAGATGGCTAGCCTAGTTTCTCCCAGGGAACTGGTCTGCTTGCTTAACCAAATCTTCTCCATCTTCGATCGGCTGACAGAAAAGCATGGATTGGAGAAAATTAAAACGATTGGGGATGCCTATATGGTAGCGGGCGGTATTCCCATATCCAAGAGCGATCACGCGGAAGCGATCGCCGAAATGGCACTCGATATGCAAAAAGCTATTGTGCAATTCAACGTCGCCCAAAATACGAATTTCAGCCTCCGCATTGGCATCAACACTGGCCCAGTGGTGGCTGGAGTCATTGGCACTATAAAGTTTACGTATGACCTATGGGGCGATGCTGTTAACACTGCTAGCCGCATGGAATCCCACGGTCTACCTGGTAGCATTCAGCTAACAGAAACAACTTATTATAAATTGGCGGACAAATATGTCTTAGAAGAGCGGGGCATGATTGATATCAAAGGCAAGGGGCAAATGAAGACATATTTACTAACTGGCAGAAGGGTTTAGATTTAAGTTCATCAGTTCATATATATTGAACCGTTTCGCTTTATTGATGCTACTCATAATTGAGGGAAAAGGTTAAGGGTTAAAAAGGAAGGAATTTTCCCCGCCAGATTTTAGCGAATTGGTACAGGATGGGCAAGTTATCGCAGTCAGTTTAGAAATAGTGCCAATTGCGAACAGCTTGCCCAAATGTGGGCATACCAAATTCAAATTTTGACCCTGGTTAAGAGTTACATTCTGGGGCCAGAGCCAGCCACTGCATCATCGCGATCGCGATTTACCACCCGTTCTGGCTCTTTGCGGAAAAGATTGGCTAAACCGACCAGACCAATTAATCCCAGCCATCCCCAATTATTATTATCATCTTTAGTTTCTTGGAAAGGCGTTGTGTCTACGGTAGGGCCTGAGCGATCGACGTTAGGGTTAGAGTTATTTTGTGCAGCGGCAGGTAGAGTGGAGGGAAGAATAGTTAAGCTCAGAGCGAGGACGCTAGCTCCAGCAATCTTGGATAGATTAGAACGTTTCATGTTTTTTCTCTTTGAAGTCCCGACAGGTGCTTGATATTCCTAAATTTATCGATTTACCAAAGAAAGTGAATCAACCTCTAGTGGGAAATCTCCCCTTCGACCGCCTCTAGCTGAAGAGATATAAGCTGTATTTGGTAATACATTTAGGACTTACGCTTTTCTCCCCCTTAGCCCCCCAAATCTGGGGGGGACAGGACTCTTCTCCCCCCAGATTTGGGGGGCTAGGGGGGCAAAACCTTGGTTAAAACGTAAGTCCTAACATTCTTACCTATGCCCATTTTTTCTTTTGACTTTTGAATGAGTGACTTTTGACTTTTATTTAGCCTGTTCGGTAACTTCTTGAATCTGTCTAGCGAAATAGGCTTCCCGATATTTCAACTGCTTGGCAAGTTCCAAACCTTTTTGAAAGGCTGTCAGTGCTTGAGGATAGTTTTTATTCTCCAAATAAATTTGACCCACTTCGTCGTAAGTATTCATCATGCCGTAGAAGTTGTGGGCTAAATAATCAGCTTGTAGAAGAACTTGATAGGTTTCCAAGGCAGGATTTATTTGTTTCAAAGAGCGTTGGAGTGCGACTAACTTCCGCAGGGCATCGGCTGCGCTAGAATATTGTTGGATTGACCAGGCAAAGGCATAAGTTTCTTGATAGCTTTGTACTGCTTGTTCTAATTGACCAACAGCTTCGTAAGCTGACCCGATCTCCAGCTGGATAGTGGGAATCTGGACGAAATCTTTTTCGTTGCGGTAAAACTCGATTAACTGCTGCTTTGCCTTGATAGCTTTCTCAATTTGGTTATCTTTGCCGTAGAGGTAAGCTAGCTGTTTGAGATAAGTAACTTGCTTGACGGAATCGCCTTTTTCTTGCGCCAAACGCGCTAATTCCTGATAAGCGCTGACAGCTTTGGAGTAATCAAACCAACTCACACTCAGTTCGCCAATCTTTAGCAGCAATGCTTCTTCTTGGACAGCATCTTGTTGCGATCGCGTTACTGCTAAAATTTGTTCGTAAACCTTGACAGCCCAATCAGGCGATTTTACTTGCTCAAAGGCAGTCGCAAGCGATCGCAACAAATTTAAATCAACTGGTAACTTCAATTGAGCCTGCTGTATCGTTTGCAGTCGCTTTGTGATATACTGCACATCTTCACTCAGATTTCGATCCCAGGCAATGCCACCAACTCGACTCAGCGCTTGTACTTCTGGCAATAGCCCCTGGTATCGCCGCAATCGCAGTTCTCGATACCAAGTTTCAAAAGCGCCCTTTTCGTCACCAGCTTGCAACTTAGCAGCAGCCTCAACATTTAGTTCGTCCAAAGCAGGTACTAATCGTGCCAGTTCTTCTTCAGTCAGGGGTCTTTTGTCTCTCCGAGAACGAGGGATAAGCGGATCGGGTGTCCTGAGTTCCAGAGGGTTGGGAGGAAATTGATTTGGGTTAGGCTTTTTAGTGTTATTATCAGCGGCTGTTGCTGGCAAACTGAGAAGAAGCCAAAGCACCGAACAAAACACGAGGGGGAGAAAGGGGGGAGAAGAAATTTTTATTTTTGATTGTGTGCGATCGCGCATAGTAGTCTCATGTTTGTATCATCCTTTGACTGGCTACCAACTATCGCCGGAACCTCACCCCCCTAACCCCCCTCTCCGACCTCGGAGAGGGGGGAGTATTTCTCCTCTCCCTGTTGGGGAGAGGGGGGAGTATTTCTCCTCTCCCTGTTGGGGAGAGGGGGGAGTATTTCTCCCCTCCCTGTTGCGGGGAGGGGCTGGGGGTGGGGTTCCACGTCCTTTGACTCACCTGTGGCAGTTTTGGTGTCTGATGTCAAACAATTTTAAATTTTAGAGGAGAAAGTTAGTGAGTAAAAGCGTACAAACGCTGGTTTTGGCTTTAGCGGTAACGTTATTAAGTTTGCTTGCAGCGTGTAGTTTGCCGCAAGTCAGCGCCCAGCAGCGGACTTTTCTCGACTTATCCCTGGAATTCTTGGGCGAGTACAAGTTACCCAAGCAAAAATTTAAAGATACCTCTGTAGGGGGATTATCGGCGCTTGCTTATGACAGAAAGAGCGATCGCTTCTATGCCCTTTCCGATGACCAAAGCGTATATGCCCCAGCTCGTTTCTACACCCTCAAGCTATCTTTGGGCAACAGTGGTATCCAGAAAGTAGAAGTAGAAAACGTCACCTTTCTCAAAGGACAAGACGGAAAAACCTATCCCAAAAACGCGATCGATCCAGAAGGAATCGCCCTTTCTCCCCAGCGAACTGTATTTATTTCCAGTGAAGGCGTCGCCAGAAACAGCATCCCCCCTTCCATACAAGAATTCGATCTGCAAACAGGTCGTTTGCGGCAAAAATTCTCAATTCCACAGCGCTATATCCCCGATGCTACAGGAGATCTGCAACAACGGGGCGTTCAAGATAACTTGGGATTTGAAGCTTTGACACTCAATCCTACCGGATCGACACCAGCTAGCGGCGAACCAATTCGTTTATTTACAGCTACAGAATCAGCGCTTGTACAAGACCGCGATCCGATACAATTGGACGATCGAGGCAATCCCAAACCACTAATCATCAAATCTCGTCTGCTGCATTATCTGATTAGCGATCGCTCACCCATTATACTTTCCGAACATCTTTATCAGCTATCCCCACCACCAGTTGGCGCTCAATATCATGGTTTGGTGGAATTATTAGCAATAGACCAAGGCGGACATTTTCTCAGTGTAGAGCGGTCTTTCGGTCTTTTTGGGGTCAACATTCGCATTTTTCAAATAGCGACTGGTGCTGCAACCGATACTTCCCGCATTGCTAGTCTAAAAGGGGAACTCAGGGCAGTTGAACCAGTTAAGAAAAAATTGCTTTTAGATTTGAAGGAACTTGGGATTAGTTTGGATAATCTAGAAGGAATGGCGAAAGGCCCTACTTTACCTGATGGTAGCCAGAGTTTGGTTTTGGTTAGCGATGATAACTTTAGCGATCGACAAATAACGCAGTTTCTGCTGTTTCGTCTTAAAAGCGGACGTTGATTTTAACGCAAAGGACGCAAAGGTTAGCGCAGAGGTACGCAGAGAAAAATTGCTACTTTTGTGTACCTTGGTTTAATTTTTTTCGTCTTTAGAAGCGTTCAAAAAATCCTTGGGAAAACTTTCCCTCGCTTCTATCCAAGCGCTGGGGACTCCTTTTTGACGTGCGGAAAGTGCAACTGCTTAAAAGTACAAGTTTGAGGATCTAAGAGCAAAGTCTCGCCTTCTTGCAATTTAATCACCAAATATTCGTCGATCGCTGACATTCCTATTGCTATATCAGGCAAAGCCTTACTATAGCGAATAGAGCCTCTGCGATTGAAAATTAGCAATTCCTCTTCAGTAATTACAGCAGTTACATCGTCTAAAGTTAGCATTTGTACTAAATAGCAAGTCAGTGGTAAAATTAACAAAGTTTGGCCGTCTATCGTACAAATAGCTGCCAGCTTTTGCTCTACTCCCACCCAAACTATCTGTCCATCTGGCGATAGTTTTAACATCGGTTCAATCAGGTCGCTATTCCAACTAATTCCGTAGCGTCCCAATTTATTACCAAGGTCAAGAATGGCGAATTGGCGAGGATGTTGGTGGGTAATCAATTTTCTGGAAGCATCAATTTGGTTAAATTCTGATTCATCAATAGCTTGGAGTTTCATAGGAGGTGTTATTAATAAATTTTGGGTACAAGAGAAGATATAAAGAAAGACGACTCTCATTCGCGGCTACACAACCAAAACCCGCCTGCGCGGGTTTCAAGAAAAAGGGGGTAGTTTAAGCCGGATTTGGTATTAATCGGTTAGGGAAGCGCTAAATGTTGATTTGCTAGGAGTGTCGAGTTCCGCAAAATCAGTCTGCTATTTACATTACTATTGATAATTCGTCAGCTACTTGAATGCGACCTTTGACGAGAGAGCGAATGAGGCGATCGAGACAGCCGCGTTGTTCATCTGTGGTGGACTCGTCCAGGATCGCAGCCATCATACCATAACGATCGGCTTTGGTGAGGCGGTGGGTGTCGGTAACGGTAGCGATTAGTTCTTCGATTGCGCCGGGGAGGAGGTTAACTGGGGACATGGGGTTGCTTTGAACTCGACATCTTTATCATCCCTCTGTTTCCTTTGATGGTGGGTGATTCTGCCGATATCTCCTCGGTGATAATACTAATGGCGATCGGTGAGTCAAACTGGACTAATATGCGATCGAAGTCACAGTTATGTCCAAGATGGCATTTTGTTAAAATGACTTGCGATCGTTCCGAACAAGCACACTTTAACAAAGAATGACTCATTCCACGGATCTTGCCACTTTAGCTCGCTTGATGGCAGCAGACTTCAGCAACCAAGCCCAAGCCTTTGAAAATCCGCCATTTTATGCCCACATTCGCGTTTGTATGCGTCCCTTACCCCTAGAAGTCCTATCCGGCGTAGGTTTCTTTGTGGAACAAGCCTACGACTATACCCTGAATAACCCTTACCGCGTGCGAGTTCTGAAATTGCTCAATACGGGGAAGCACATCGAAATTGAAAATTACACGGTCAAGGAAGAAGAAAAGTTCTACGGAGCCTCACGCGACAAGAAGCAACTGCAAAACCTCAAAGCAGACCAATTAGAGAAATTACCGGGCTGCAACATGATTGTAGAGTGGACTGGCAGCTGCTTCAAAGGTAGGGTGGAACCAGGTAAAAGTTGCATGGTGTTTCGCAACGGCAGAAACACCTACCTGGATAGCGAATTCGAGATTGATGAGGAAAAGTTTATCAGTCTCGATCGCGGACGCGACCCAGAAACCGACGAACATATCTGGGGTTCTGTAGCTGGCCCCTTCTACTTCGTCCGCTGGGCTACCTTTGCCGACGAGATAAAACTGTAGAGGCACTTGGGCTAGGGAAAGATCGGGAGAGCGGGAGAAAATGTACATAATAATTCCCCCACTCTCCCACTCTCCCACTCCCCCACTCTCCCACTCCCCCACTCTCCCCCTCCCCCACTCTCCCACTCTCCCACTCCCCCACTCTCCCACTCTCCCACTCCCCCACTCCCCCACTCCCGACGCCCTACATTTTCTTAGTTGAGAGTGTACCCAAACCTGGTAGATTTAGCGAGTGTCAGTCAACAAGATTTTAGAAAGATGAGAGTCCTGGTTATTGGTGGCGATGGCTATTGTGGTTGGGCAACTGCACTCTACCTTTCCAACCGAGGTTATGAGGTCGCCATTTTGGATAGCCTAGTGCGGCGACACTGGGATTTAGAGCTTTGCGTTGAGACCCTCACGCCGATCGCACCCATCCAGCACCGCCTCCAGCGCTGGCGCGATCTTACAGGCAAATCCATTGACCTGTTTATTGGCGATATCACCAACTACGATTTCTTGAGCAAAACGCTGCACAAGTTTGAGCCAGAGGCAATAGTACATTTTGGCGAACAGCGATCGGCCCCTTTCTCGATGATCGATCGCGAACACGCCGTACTTACTCAGGTTAACAACGTTGTCGGTACGCTGAATCTCCTATACGCCATGAGGGAAGATTTCCCAGATTGCCACTTGGTGAAATTGGGAACGATGGGCGAGTACGGTACGCCCAACATCGACATCGAAGAAGGTTACATCACGATCGAGCATAACGGTCGCAAAGATACGCTTCCGTATCCTAAGCAACCAGGCAGTTTCTACCACCTGTGTTATGACGACCAAACAGAAGTCTTAACGCGCAATGGCTGGAAACTATTCAAAGATGTTAGTCCAGAAGATGAGGTTGCCACCAGACAGTTGTCCTCAGCACAGCTAGTCTACGCAAAACCGACAGCTTTAATGTCCTACTATTACGAAGGACAGATGTACTGCCTGGAGGGACGGCGACTCGATTTATGTGTCACCCCAAATCATCGCATGGTGACTTCGTACAAAAAGCGCGATGACAGCGAACAGATGCGCTTCGAGGTTGCTGGTGAAATCCTGCATAAGTACAACCGCTACCACATCGGTTGTGAGTGGGAAGGAGAAGAAGTAGCGACGTTTACCTTACCCGGATACAGCTACCTAAACGGCGGATACGTTCCCACAACCAAACCACCAGTCGAGATCCGGATGGATGATTGGTTGTGCTTTTTAGGATGGTATATTGCGGAAGGCTCAGTCGATAGTGGACGCAAGAAAGCGCCAAATCGGATTGCCGTACCTCAGAAATCGGGTCCTCACTCCGACCAAGTTGCCTTAGCATTGGGGCGAATTGCCGATGCTATTGGATGCAGTTATAGCGCTTATCCAATTAAAGACAGCGATTTGATAGTTCACTATCTCTTCAGCACGCAATTGGCTGTTTACCTGAAACATCTGGGTAAAAGCTACGACAAACACATTCCCAAAGAGTTACTCAATCTGTCGCGCCGTCAGCTACGAATTCTCTTCGATGCTTTGATGGAAGGTGACGGAACTTGGATGAACCGAGAAAAGGATTACGGGCGTTATTATACAGTTTCTCGTCAACTGGCAGATGATGTCCAGGAAATTGCGATCAAGTTGGGTCTTTCAGCCAATGTATCTCGTTTTGGGAACGAATATCGGGTAAATATCACCAAATCGACTATTTGCCAAGTTAATCAATTCCCCGAAGAACCGAACGACTGGATGGAAGATTACTGCGGACAGGTTTATTGTTGTGAAGTGCCGGGAGACGGTATTGTACTGGTTCGTCGCAATGGCAAGCCTGTTTGGTGCGGTAACTCTAAAGTTCACGACAGTCACAACATCCACTTTGCCTGTCGGATGTGGGGTTTACGTGCCACAGACTTGAATCAGGGTGTCGTTTATGGCGTGCTGACGGAAGAAACTGGCATGGACGAACTGCTGATTAACCGCCTCGACTACGATGGTGTTTTTGGCACAGCCCTGAATCGGTTCTGCATTCAAGCTGCGATCGGACATCCGATTACAGTGTATGGTAAAGGCGGACAAACTCGCGGTTTCTTGGATATTCGCGATACCGTGCGATGTATGGAAATTGCGATCGCAAACCCAGCAGCTGCCGGTGAATTCCGCGTTTTCAACCAATTCACCGAAATGTTTAGCGTTGGCGACTTAGCCATGATGGTCAAAAAAGCAAGTCATTCCCTCGGACTCGATGTAGAAATCAATCATCTGGATAACCCCAGAATTGAAAAAGAAGAACATTACTTCAACGCTAAAAACACCAGTTTGTTAAGTCTCGGATTGCAGCCTCATTATCTCTCAGAGGCACTGATCGATTCTCTATTAAACTTTGCGGTCAAGTATCAACACCGCGTTGATAAAAACCAAATTCTGCCCAAAGTTTCTTGGCACAGATAGTAGGATTCTATTTTTGTGAGGCTGGTAACAGAACCGTATTTAGCGCAAGTGAGCCGATCGCCAAACACAGGTCATCATATTATAGCCCAGTTTGACGATAATTCTGTTGTTGTCTATCAAGCTTATCGACAGGCGATCGGCCACTTTGCCGCCTCACACGGCTATTTCGGCGGTGAATTTAACCTCAACCGCATGAGTTGGATCAAACCTAACTTTCTCTGGATGATGTATCGTTCCGAATGGGGAACAAAACCAGGACAAGAAGTAATTCTCGCGGTGAAGTTAAAACGATCGGCCTTTGATGGTATTTTGGCAAATATCGTTCATTCCAGCTACATCCCAGATTTGTATAGTAGCGAAGCAGAATGGAAAAAAGCTGTTAAACACTCATCAGTTCGACTGCAATGGGACCGGGATCGTCATCCTAGCGGCGCAAAACTCGAACGACGCGCTATCCAGCTAGGTTTGCGGGGTGAAATTTTATCCCGTTATGCAACAGAATGGATTATCGACATCGAAGATATCTCAGAATTTGTGCAACAACAGCATCAATACAAAAGCGGTGATTTGACAAATTTGCTGACACCCCGCGAGTTGTTGTATCCCGTTACCAATTCCGACATTGCCAAAAAGCTAGGATTATCAGATCCTTAATAACCAGTTTTTTATGCGAATTGCCCTATTCACCGAAACGTTTTTGCCCAAGATTGATGGCATCGTAACGCGCCTGTGCCATACGATCGATCATTTACAGCGTAACGGCGACAAAGTATTAATTTTTTCGCCCGATTATGGTGTGCCGGAATATAAAGGAGCCAAAATTTATGGAGTTCCCGGCTTCCCGCTACCAATGTATCCAGAATTAAAAATGGCAGTACCGCGTCCGGCGATCGGTCACGCCCTAGAAGAATGGAAGCCAGATATCATTCACGTCGTTAACCCAGCTATTTTGGGATTAGCCGGTTTGTTCTACGGAAAAATGCTGAAAATTCCCTTAGTGGCGTCTTACCATACCCATCTACCGCAGTATTTGCAACACTATGGATGGGGAATGCTGGAAGGTTTGTTGTGGGAACTACTTAAATCAGCCCATAATCAAGCAGACTTGAATCTCTGTACTTCAATGGCGATGGTGCAGGAACTGAGAAGCCACGGCATTGAAAGGGTAGATTTGTGGCAGCGGGGAGTCGATACAGAATTGTTTCATCCCGACTTAGCAAGTAGAGAAATGCGATCGCATCTCAGTCAAGGACACCCAGATAGCCCCTTGCTGCTGTATGTAGGTCGTCTGGGTGCCGAAAAAGAAATCGATCGCATCAAACCCGTCCTAGAAGCCATACCAGACGCCCGCCTAGCTTTAGTAGGAGATGGCCCCAATCGAGAAGCCTTAGAGAAACTCTTCGCCGGAACACCCACCAATTTTGTTGGCTATCTGCGAGGCCGAGAACTCACCTCCGCTTATGCTTCTGCCGACGCCTTTATATTCCCCTCCCGCACCGAAACATTGGGATTAGTGTTGCTAGAAGCAATGGCAGCCGGGTGTCCAGTCGTAGCAGCGCGTTCAGGTGGCATTCCCGACATCGTGACAGATGGAATCAACGGCTACTTATTTGACCCCACCGACGAACAAGGTGCGATCGCCGCTACCCAACGCCTGCTAGCCAATCCAGAAGAACGCGAAACAGTACGTCAAAACGCTCGCCAAGAAGCAGAACGGTGGGGCTGGGCAGCCGCCACCCGTCAACTGCAACGCTATTATCAAAAAGGGACTAGCTAGGGGCTAAAAAAGTCACTCATTCAAAAGTCACTCATTCAAAAGTCAAAATGGGCTAGGGGCAGAGGGCTAGAGGGAAGAGGGAAATTTGAAAATACCTTGTTCCTAAGAAGCTAAGCAGATACATTCGTAGTAGGTTGCCTTACCCAAAATAGGTAGTAGGTAGTAGGTAGTAGGGAGTAGGGGCGAAGCATTTTTGGAGATAACTTTTGACTAAGCATCGAAATTTATTGGCAAAAATGCTTCGCCCTTACAGTAGTAGGGAGAGGAAGTCACCACTTCCCCACGCCCCCACTCCCCACTAAATCTAAAATCTAAAATCTAAAATTCTTATGACACTCTCGAACACTGGTAGCGTCCTGGCGACGTTGACTCAGCTGACTCAAGTGCATCGCACCGATGCGCTGATGCAGCGAGTCAAGACTC
The DNA here is from genome assembly GCF_023333595.1 of Argonema galeatum A003/A1. Taxonomy (GTDB): domain Bacteria; phylum Cyanobacteriota; class Cyanobacteriia; order Cyanobacteriales; family Aerosakkonemataceae; genus Argonema; species Argonema galeatum. The sequence continues at coordinate 21,852 of NZ_JAIQZM010000031.1, read as the reverse complement.
TTTCCGTTCCGGAATTTGTCTGCCTGCTCGACTTTATCACCGCTGAATTCCAGCAATTTCTGAGAGCGATCGATCTAATCAACGATGAAGCCCTAGAAACGATGCTGGAGAGGACTCTAGAGGCCATTACGCTCAAAATCGGCCAAATTCTCCAGGCAGATCGCACCACGATCTTTTTGGTAGACGTTGATAAAGGCCAACTATGGTCGAAAATATCACAAGGAGAAGGTGAAAAGCCTATTGAAATACGCCTACCGATGAATGTTGGCATTGCCGGTCACGTAGCCACCACTGGCGAATCCCTCAATATCCCCGATGCCTACAATCACCCTCTATTTAATCCAGAATTAGATAAACAGACTAACTATTACACCCGCAACATCCTGTGTATGCCGGTTTTGAGCAGCAAAGAGCAGATAGTAGCCGTAGTTCAGCTAACTAACAAAGCTAGCAATATCCCCTTCAATAGCGAAGACGAAGAGATATTTCGCGATTTTGCGGCCAGCATCGGCATCATCCTGGAAAGCTGTCAGTCCTTCTATGTCGCCGCCCGCAACCAACGCGGCGCAGCTGCACTACTAAAAGCTACCCAAACTCTCGGCCAGAGTCTTGACCTGGAGACTACTTTGCGCTCTGTAATGGATCAAGCCCGTAACCTGATGCAGGCCGATCGCAGTACCCTATTCTTACTCAGCAAAGAAACCGACGAGCTGTGGACAAAAGTTGCCGCCGCAGATGGCAACACTGTGCTGGAAATCCGCATTCCCGCTAACAGGGGAATCGCAGGCTACGTCGCCTCTACGGGGGGGCCGCTGAATATCCCCGACGCCTACAAAGACCCCCGCTTCGACCCCACCACAGACAAGCGTACCGGCTATGTCACCCGGAATATACTCTGTCTGCCCGTTTTTAACTCCAGTAGCCACTTGATCGGCGTTACGCAGTTAATTAACAAAAACCAAGGCAGCTTCACCAGCTCGGATGAAGAATTTATGCGGGCGTTTAATATTCAAGCTGGGATCGCCCTGGAAAATGCCAAACTATTTGAAAATGTTCTTCTTGAAAAGCAATATCAAAAAGATATCCTGCAAAGCCTTTCAGATGCGGTGATTTCCACCGATATGCAAGGCCGAATCGTGACTATAAACGATGCAGCTCTGGAATTGCTGGGTTGCCCCCTGCAACAAACTAGCGGTAAAAGCCACAAGCAGATTTGGGAACAAAAGCTGATAAGTCGCCTTGTCTGGGAGGTCGTGCCGATCGAGAATCTGCAAATGCGGCTACAGGATAGCCTGAAAAATGCGGCGAAGCATTACGTGCCAGAACAAAGCTTGACGGTAGGTTTGTGGGTAGACCCTCCACAGAATAAGGAAGTAGGAGAAAACAACCATCAGCCAAATGCTGAAGACGATACAATATCCTACATTCTGGCAATTCGCGATCGCACCAAACCCGATATCTTTATACCCTGGAACGAACTCGCTACAAATGACGGTTCCGTACCAACCCCCGCTTACGTACCCAAGGAAAAAGTCCAAGAAATAGAACGCAGTATCAATCTGACAGTCAACCCGCTAACTAATCCAGAAGGAGGCGTCCGAGGTGGTTTAGTGGTGTTAGAGGATATCTCTCAAGAAAAACGCATGAAAACCACTCTGTACCGCTACATGACACCCGGCGTAGCCGAACGAGTGATGGCACAGGCGGAAGATTCCTTGATGGTAGGCGAACGCAAGGAAGTGACGATTTTATTTTCCGATATTCGGGGCTACACCACTCTGACGGAAAATTTGGGAGCGGCTAAAGTTGTATCGCTGCTGAATCAGTACTTTGAAACAATGGTAGAGGCAGTCTTTAACCACGAAGGCACGTTGGATAAGTTTATTGGGGATGCTCTGATGGCTGTTTTTGGTGCGCCTCTACCATTAAAGGATCATGCCTGGTTGGCTATTCAAACGGCGCTGGATATGCGTCGGCGTCTTGCTATATTTAACCATCGGCGTATTATTGCCGCTCAGCCGCAAATCCACATTGGGATTGGTATTAGTTCGGGAGATGTGGTTTCGGGGAATATTGGTTCGCAAAAACGAATGGATTATACGGTGATTGGAGATGGCGTTAACCTAAGTTCTCGGTTGGAGGGTGTCACTAAGGAATATGGTTGCGATATTATTTTGAGCGAGTTTACCTATAACCTCTGCGGCGATCGCATCTGGGTGCGCGAACTCGACAAAATCAGGGTCAAGGGAAAACACGAAGCTGTGACTATCTACGAGTTGATTGGCAATTGCACTCAACCTCTTAAGGACTCAGAGCAAGAATTTTTAGCACATTACGGTGCGGGACGAGAAGCTTACTTAGCTAGGGACTTCTTTGGCGCGATCGCCAATTTTGAGAACGCTCAGAAAATCCGTTCCTTTGACCAAGCGATCGCCGTCCACCTAGAACGCGCCCAAAAATATCTCTTAGACCCACCCCCTGAGTCTTGGGATGGCGTTTACAGCATGACAACCAAATAGCGATCGGTCAGTAGTTATTAGTCATTAGGGACCCAATGACTAATTTTAGATTTCAGATTTCAGATTTAAAATTCAAAATAAATCTTCTCCTTTTTCTTCAACTTAAAATTTCCCAAAGCCCGATGCCAGATGCGCGATCATATCATGTCCTTACGCATTGATTGCAAGAGAAAAATCGCTCTCTTATCTGCGTTAATCGGCGTTAATCTGTCTTCATCTGCGGTAAAAATTCAACCCAGGATGACAACAGACAATTTGCCGTATCACTCTTACACTACCGATGCAACCGGACAGGATATGATACTGAATCCTCTGCAATGACCCCTCTTATCTCAATCGAGTGTAGGGACAATTCATGAATTGTCCCTACAATGTTTAGGCCAAAAATTAAAAGTGGGATAATAAACCCGGATTCCATATAACTATTGACTAATGACTGATGACCAATGACTATTGACTATTGACTACTGACATCTGACCAAAATGCAAAAACTATACGAAGGCAAAGCCAAAATTATTTACACCACAGATGAGGCCCAGATACTGCTCGCCCACTTCAAAGACGATGCTACTGCCTTTAATGCCCAGAAGCGCGGTACTATCGTTGGCAAAGGCGAGATCAACTGTAAAATTTCCAGTCATTTATTCCAACTTCTAGAAGCTAAAGGCATTTCGACTCACTTCATCGACAGCCCTGCCCCGAACCAAATGCGCGTTTGCCGCGTACAAATTTTACCTTTAGAAGTAGTTGTCAGAAACATCGCTGCCGGTAGTCTTTGCAAGCAAACCGGGTTGCCAGAAGGCACAATTCTCAAACAGCCGTTGGTCGAATTTTACTACAAGAATGACGGCCTGGGAGACCCTCTCCTGACACGCGATCGTCTCTTTTTGCTGGAACTGGCCACCCCGGAACAAGTCTCTAGACTCCAGGAACTCGCCTTGCAGATCGACGAAATCCTCAGCGTATTTTTTAACCAGTGCGGCATTACTCTGGTAGACTTCAAGCTGGAGTTTGGTCTTGACCAGCAGCAAAAACTGCTCCTAGCCGACGAAATCAGTCCCGACACTTGTCGTCTGTGGGATCGGTCCGAAGCCGATCCCGATCGCCGAGTCATGGATAAAGACCGCTTCCGCCGCGACTTGGGAGATGTAGAAAGCGCCTATCAGCAAGTCTTGGAGAGAGTTCTAGAAGGGGTGAAGGAAGAAGGGGCTAGGGGCTAGGGGCTAGGGGCTCTTGAGCAGAGGGGCTCTTGAGCAGAGGGGAAAAGAAGAAGATTTCAGATTTCAGATAACAAAATTGAAATAAAATCTAAAATCTAAAATCTAAAATTCCCAATTATGGTGTGTGGAAGTGCTAAACAAAGTGAACAAAATGCGTTTATCTCCAGTTTTGGTAGTAGCTATTACTTGGGCTACCCTCGGTTTACAACATTCGGCAAACGGACAAACCTCGGATTCCCAAGCAGCTATAGCCAACAATCTATCGTTTGGGCAAGGCTTTACTCACATAAATACTTTGCCATTACCAGATCGGCAGGATCTAGGGATCACGGCTCATTCGGGTCATATAGAAACTGCCCTAGCGGACAAGCTCTTACTTGAGGTAGGAACTTTACCTCACAGTAAAGCTGTTGAGTCGTTACAAGAACTGCCAAATCTACCTGGGCAGAGGGGCTCTTGGGCAGAGGGGCTCTTGAGCAGAGGGGAAAAGGAGAGGATTTCAGCGTCATCTGAGCCTATTTATTCTAATTCTTCCTCTGCCTCCAGTGCCCCCCAAAATTGGGGGGTTGGGGGGCTCCAAGATACAGACAAAGCTGAGAACCCCTTTCATCCAGAATCTTTACTTATCAATCATTTCCCTACTGAATCGCAATTTCTCGCCCAAACAACCGATCGAAACCGACCAACGGATACCCAGACAACACCAAGGGTAGAACCCACAGAGCAAACGCAGCCCGCAGACGATACACCACCGCGAGAAAATACCGAACCAGAAACACCTAGAAACGTCGAATCTACACCTGCAACACCGCCATCTCAAGGAGTTCCACCCCAAGGAACCCCAGCCCCCGAACAAGAAACGCCCAATCAACTTGAGTTTAACCTCACTCCTGGGGGACGATCGCCTGCAAACCCCCAGATCGATATTCCCGAACGTGCGCCTTCTACTCCACCCATAAACGTCCAACCAAGTGAAGCCCCACCAGTAGATTCACGGGTGTTGGTGGCAGAAGTACTAGTAAACGGGGTAGAAGGGAAACTGCAATCGATCGTTTATGATGCCATTCGCACCCGCCCCGGACGCACTACAACACGCTCTCAATTACAAGAAGACATTAATGCTATCTTTGCCACCGGCTACTTCTCTAAAGTCAGGGCTGAGCCAAGCGATACTTCTTTGGGCGTAAGAGTGACTTTTGTGGTAGAAGCTAACCCGGTGCTGCGTTCTGTACAGGTGGAAGGCAATCAAGCTTTGCCCCAAACTGTCGTTCAGGAAACTTTTCGCGAACAGTACAACGAGATCCTCAACTTCCGTGACCTACAGGAGGGCATCAAGCGCTTAGAACAGTGGTACAAAGACAAGGGCTATGTCTTAGCCCAAGTGGTTGACACGCGGGTCAATCCAGACGGAACGGTCACTCTGTCGGTTGCTGAAGGGGTGGTGGAGAATATTCAAGTCCGCTTCTTGAATAAGGAAGGAGAAGCAACAAACGAGCAAGGTCAGCCGATCCGAGGTCGTACCCGATCGTATATTGTGACTAGGGAACTGGCGCTTAAACCCGGTCAGGTATTTAACCGCAACGAGGTACAAAGAGATTTACAGCGGGTGTTTCGTCTGGGTTTGTTTGAAGATGTCCAAGTTTCGTTGAATCCAGGACAAGACCCGCGAAGAGTAAATGTGATCGTGAATGTGAAGGAAAGGAATGCGGGTTCGATCGCAGCTGGTGCTGGGATTAGTTCTGCTTCCGGCTTATTTGGTACGGTTAGCTATCAGCAGCAAAACCTGGGCGGAAACAACCAGAAGATAGGGGCAGAGGTGCAGTTGGGTCAGCGGGAGCTGCTGTTTGACTTGCGCTTTACTGACCCCTGGATTGGTGGTGACCCCTACCGCACTTCCTATACTGTGAATTTCTTCCGACGCCGCTCTATTTCTTTGATTTTTGATGGTGGCGATCCAGAAATTAGGCTGCCGAATGAAGATCGCCCTCGCATTCTCCGCATCGGTGGTGGTGTTACTTTTAACCGTCCCCTGTCAAAAAATCCCCTAGCCGAATCGGAATGGGTATCGTCTTTGGGACTTCAATATCAGCGAGTTTCTATTCGCGATCGCGATGGCGACATCAGTCCGGTAGATGAATTGGGCAACGATCTCAGTTTTAGCGGTGAGGGGAAAGACGATCTGCTATTAGTCCAACTTGGCTTAGTGCGCGATCGACGCAACAATCCCCTGCGGACTACCAGCGGTTCTTTACTGCGGTTTGGTCTGGAACAGTCGGTGCCGATCGGTCTGGGGAATGTTTTCCTGACTCGTCTGCGCGGCAGCTACAGTTATTACATTCCAGTCAAATTCACTAACTTCACGACCGGCGCACAGTCTCTCGCTTTTAACGTTCAAGGGGGAACCGTGCTGGGTGATTTGCCTCCCTATGAGGCTTTTTCCCTGGGTGGCAGTAATTCTGTGCGTGGGTATGAAGAAGGGGATTTGGGCAGCGGTCGCACTTATTTGCAAGCTACTGCTGAGTATCGCTTCCCGGTTTTTTCTGTGATCGGTGGAGCTCTTTTCATTGATTTTGGCACGGATATTGGCAGTGGTGGAAGCGTCCCAGGCGATCCGGCTGGAGCGCGGGGTAAACCCGGTACAGGTTTCGGCTACGGTCTAGGCGTCCGAATTCAATCTCCGCTAGGGCCGATCAGAATAGATTATGGCCTCAATGACAACGGCGACTCTCGCATTCACTTCGGCATTGGCGAACGCTTCTAAAAGGGGCTAGAAAAGTCAAAAGTCAAAAGAAAGAAGAAGGGGCTAGAACACCAGTCCATTAATTGTTGTTGACAAAAGTAATAAAGTGTGATTGCCTATACAGCACTTGGTCGGGCGAAGCATTCGGGCAAAAAATAATGGACGATCGCGATCGATTACTCCCCGAATCCTTCGCCCCTACATAATCTTGTGGCGGGAAGGGGTAATTAATGAAAATTCAACAAACACTATTGACAGCTTTTGAAATGTCTGGCGTAGGACTCCACAGTGGCATAGTCACTAAAGTACGAGTACTTCCCGCATCTCGTGGTGAAGGTCGTTACTTTGTCCGTGTCGATCTGCCAGAAGGCCCGATCGTACCGGCACGTTTAGAAGCTGTCAGTCAGACTCTTCTCTCCACTCAGCTAGGTGAAGGTTCAATTTCTGTCTGCACTGTGGAACATTTGCTGGCAGCTTTGGCAGGAATGGGTGTGGATGATGCTCGCATTGAGATAGATGGCCCAGAAGTGCCTCTGCTGGATGGATCGGCCTCTGTTTGGGTAGAAGCGATCGCTCGCGTAGGACTGCTCTCCCACTCTCCCCCTCTCCCCCTCTCCCCCTCTCCCCCCGCCCTCCCAGAACCCATCTGGCTTTATCAAGGAGATGCCTTTGTGGCGGCTATACCGGCGACTGAGACTCGATTTACCTACGGGATTGATTTCGACTTGCCAGCGATCGGCAATCAGTGGTATAGCTGGTCACCAAGCAGGGAAAGTTTTGAGTCGGCGATCGCTCCCGCCCGCACTTTTGGTTTAGCACACCAAATCGACGATCTGCGTGCCAAAGGTTTAATCAAAGGCGGCAGCTTAGACAATGCGCTGGTTTGCGATGCTAATGGCTGGATTAATCCACCTTTGAGATTTGCAAATGAACCAGTACGTCATAAAATTTTAGATTTAGTAGGCGATCTGAGTTTGCTCGGAACTTTTCCTGTGGCTCACTTCTTGGCCTACAAAGCAAGCCACAACTTGCACATCCAACTGGCCCGATTGTTGAGGAAGGGGCTAGGGGCTAGGGACTAGGGGGAAGATTTTAGATTTCAGATTTCTTTGTTGAAATTAAATCTAAAATCTAAAATTCCCCTCTCCCTCTCCCCCTCTCCCTCTCTCCCCCTCTCCCCCTCTCCCCCTCTTCCTCTCTCCTATGTCCACACTGATTGACGTAAACCCATCTGACTCTGCGACATCTACCAAAACGGTTTTTACAATTGAAGAAATTCAGAAACTCCTGCCTCACCGTTATCCTTTTTTACTGGTAGACCGGATTATTGAATATGTACCGGGGCAAAAGGCAGTCGGCATTAAAAATGTCAGTGTCAACGAACCCTATTTCCAAGGCCACTTTCCCGGACGCCCCATCATGCCGGGAGTGCTGATCGTCGAAGCTATGGCTCAAGTGGGTGGTATAGTTTTGACTCAGCTACCCGATATTGAAAGCGGTCTGTTTTTGTTTGCTGGCATTGATGGAGTCCGTTTCCGGCGTCCTGTAGTACCGGGCGATCGGCTGGTGATGACCGTGGAACTACTCTGTGTCAAGCGGCGTCGCTTCGGTAAAATGCAGGCTCGTGCGGAAGTAGATGGCCAACTGGCTAGCGAAGGCGAACTGATGTTTTCTCTTGTTGATTAAACCTGGTAATAGGTAAGTTCGTGTTCTGGCAAGAATCTGACAACTGACTAATCAAGAGAGGCAAGGAAAAATTGCTAAAGTTTTCAAATTGAAGATTGCAGATTGATGTTCAATTCTAAAATCTAAAATCTAAAATCTAAAATTCCATGCCTACCCTTATTCATCCCACTGCTGTAATTCATCCCAATGCCGAACTGCACCCGACTGTTAAGGTCGGTGCTTATGCGGTAATTGGGGATAAAGTAAAAGTTGGCGCTCAAACTGTCATAGGCGCTCACGCGGTGCTGGAGGGGCAAACAGAAATTGGTGAAGAGAATCAAATTTTCCCAGGCGCAGCTATTGGCTTGGAACCTCAAGACCTTAAGTATGATGGTTCTCCTACCTGGGTTAAAATCGGCAATGGAAACAAGATTCGCGAGTATGTGACGATCAATCGCGCTACTGATGCCGGTGAGGCAACGCAAATTGGTAATAACAATTTGTTGATGGCTTATGTCCATGTCGCTCATAATTGTGCGATCGAAGATTCTGTCGTGATTGCCAATTCTGTCTCTTTGGCCGGTCACGTCCATATTGAATCTAAGGCTGTGATTGGTGGAGTCTTGGGTATCCATCAATTTGTTCGGATTGGCCGGATGGCTATGGTAGGCGGGATGAGTCGCATCGATCGCGATGTGCCACCGTATATGCTAGTTGAGGGAAATCCATCGCGGGTGCGAAGTCTCAACCTTGTCGGCCTAAAACGTGCAGGTATCGCTGCTGATGAACTGGCATACCTCAAAAAAGCTTTCCGCATTCTCTATCGCTCTGCATTTACTCTCAATCAAGCTCTAGAACAACTAGACTTGCTACCCGATCATCCAGATTTGCAGCACTTGCGCCGCTTCCTGCAATTGTCCCAACTCCCAGGCCGTCGTGGCCCCATTTCCGGCAAGCGTCATTCTTTGAGTGGGGAATAGCCTTTGGGTAAGTTTTGGATTTTTAATCAAAATTCGGATGATTTCCTGATTTTGGTATTTCTTTTTGGCTGTACCCAAAGAAAATACCGGACTCGCTCCGTTGCCGGTGGCGGATAGATAATTGTATATATATTGGATGGTATTATTGGGAACCAACATCAACCCAAATTGGTCGCCGGGATTCATGGTGACGGTTTTGATGCCGGAGTAAGTACCTCTGTTCGAGTCGCCATCCCTTGGGATGTTGGCTTTGAATCTAGCGCCAACAGCGATATCGTCGATGACAATATGACCCAAATTGCTTTCGGTTAAAATGCGACGGGCGGCTTCTTGGATAAAGGCAGTGGAACCAGCGCTATACTGTTCTATGCCTTGAAGGTTAAAAATTGCTAATTGTCCTTGATATCCACCGCCGTCAAGTAGATAATCGAAATTGAGTGTTCCTGTAGAACCTACTGTAAATACTCTGGCATCAAAACCGCTCATAAGTTACCTTTGGATGTACCCTGTTAAAAATTGGTTGCCACTATCAAACAACCGAGGTAAGGTATTGGTTATGCTAAGCAAGATGTATGGATAGATATGGAAACTTAAGCTGTTTCTTTACGGCTCGGTATCAGTTGTTAATGATAAAAAAAGTTTAAACTTGTTATTTTATTTTTCAATAAGTTAGATTTACGGAAATTATGTAAAGATTACGTAAAGCTAATGAGAGGGTTTCCGTGGGTACGCATATAAAAAATTTGATTTGGGTCAGGGCGCGAGCCGGTTGATTTAAGCGAAAATACGGATGTTTGATGACTAATGGTGTCTGCTATCTAAGGACAGATGTTCGAGCGGTCTGAAATACTGTCAGTACACTGACAGTATTTACTTCAGGACTTACGCATAGGCCCCCCTAACCCCCCAAATCTGGGGGGGACAAGACTTCTTCTCCCCCAGATTTGGGGGCACAGGGGGCGATTGCGTAAGTTTTAGCTAGTTAAAATAGGAAAGGTTGAAAGGGGATAAATTCTGTGTCACAGGTAACGCCTGAAGTGAAGCAGCGAATTGAGCAATTGAGGCAAAAGCTCCAGGAAGCAAGCTATGCCTACTATGTCCTCGATAATCCAATTATGGAGGACACAATTTACGATCGCCTCTACCGGGAACTGCAAGAACTAGAAACCCAATATCCGTATCTGATATCGCCAGATAGCCTGACTCAGCGCGTGGGAGAACGCCCTGCAACCCAATTTTCCTCGGTAAAGCATAATATTCCGCTCTACAGCCTGGAAAATGCTTTCAATATTGATGAATTTGCAACTTGGCAAGAGCGTTGGCGCAGGCTAAAACCGAACATCGATTCTTTTGAATACGTCTGCGAACTGAAAATCGACGGTTCTGCTTTAGCGATAACCTACGAAAATGGCGTACTGCTGAGGGGTGCAACTAGAGGCGACGGCGTTACCGGGGAAGAGATTACCCAGAATGTGCGGACAATTCGTTCCATCCCCCTGCGATTGAACTTAGAAAATCCTCCACCCCGCCTAGAAGTGCGCGGAGAAGCGTTTTTAGCCTTAGATGTGTTTGCACAAATCAATCGAGAACGAGAACAAGCAGGCGAACAATTATTTGCCAATCCCCGCAATGCAGCAGCTGGCACATTGCGGCAATTAGATTCTCGCATTGTGGCAAAACGACGGCTCGATTTCTTTGCTTACACGCTGCATATTCCCGGTAGGGATGATGTCGATGTCGCCCAAACTCAGTGGGATTCGTTAGAATTGCTGCAAAAAATGGGTTTCCGTGTGAATCCGAATCGAAAAGTCTGTCGTTCTTTGCAAGAAGTTCGGGAATATTACGAATATTGGGATACTGAACGGCTGAATTTACCTTACATGACGGATGGCGTTGTGGTAAAGCTGAATTCCCTCCAACTTCAGGAACAGCTCGGTTTTACCCAAAAGTTCCCCCGTTGGGCAGTGGCGCTGAAATACGCCGCCGAGGAAGCGCCGACTCGCGTGGAAGCCATCAGTGTTAATGTGGGAAGGACGGGGGCGCTGACGCCACTGGCAGAACTTACGCCGGTGCAGTTGGCGGGAACGACGGTTTCGCGGGCTACCCTGCACAATATTGATTATGTGCGATCGCTCGATATCCGCGTTGGCGATACCGTAATTATCCACAAAGCTGGCGAAATTATCCCGGAAGTCCTGCGCGTACTCCCCGAACTTCGCCCATCCGGTACAAAACCCTTTGAAATGCCGACTTGTTGCCCCGTCTGCAATCAGCCGGTGGTAAAGTTGCAAAGTGAGGCGGTGACGCGCTGCGTAAATGCTTCTTGCCCAGCCATACTAAAAGGAGCGTTAGTTCACTGGGCAAGTCGGGATGCGCTGGATATTAACGGTTTGGGGGAAAAACTGGTGCAGCAGATGGTGGATAAAGCTGTAGTGCAATCTGTTGCGGATTTGTACGATTTAACCACAGAAAAGATGATGTCCTTGGAAAGGATGGGGAAGAAGTTAGCTGAGAAACTTGTGAATGCGATCGATCGATCGAAAACCCAACCTTGGTCTAGAGTACTCTACGGTTTGGGAATTCGCCACGTTGGCAGCGTCAACGCCCAAACTTTAACACAAAAATTTACCACAGTTGAACAATTGGCTCAAGCGTCGGCAGCATCTATTGAAGGAGTTTATGGCATCGGGCCAGAAATTGCTCAATCTGTATATCAGTGGTTCCGAGTTCCCGCCAATCAAACTTTAATTCAACGACTAGAAACTGCTGCTTTGCAACTTGCTAGTCAAGAAGCACCCCTTTCATCCCCCTCGTCAACCGGGGGGAAAGTTAGCGGCAAAACTTTTGTAATTACCGGAACTTTGCCAACTCTGAAGCGAGATGAAGCAAAAGAACTAATTCAAAAGGCTGGTGGGAAAGTAACAAATTCCGTAAGTTCCAAAACCGATTACTTAGTTGTTGGTGAAGAAGCTGGTTCCAAACTACAAAAAGCTGAAGAGTTAGCAATCACCCGATTGTCGGAAGCCGAACTTTTGGAAATGTTGGAAAATTGAACTACGTTGGCGAAGCCTGCGCCTTTCCAAATGTATAACCACAGATGAACACAGATGGATGAAGGATACTAAGGAATTTGCTCTCAATCATCATCTGAGTCGGAACTAACAGATGTTTCGCTTTTCCTAAAATCACACTCGACTTTGATTTTTAGGTTGCTTTCGGCTGTACCTTTGGTAATATAAGGAATACCCATTTCACCGCCAATTTTAATGCCGAATTCAAGGGTAACTTTGGTAATGTTGCCTGTGGTAACTGCTTTGAAAGCGCTTAAAGTATGATTGGTATAAGTGCGAATGGTGCTTTCGATCGCTTGAAAGTTTTGCATCATTCTAGCTTGTTGATCTGTGACACCACCCCTGGCAGTTCGTCCGCGTTCTTCTGATTCGTTTCCTTGGGTATTGATGTTAGAAGTATCGACATCTTCTGTCGCTTCAATATAGATAATTGTTCCGTCTTCTAACTCAATTGGTGTTAGTTTATCCATAATTTAAGCAATTTTTAATTAAATTCTTAGGTATGTTGTACCTACTTGATTTATTATATAGCTAATTAAGGACTTACGCAAAGCCCCTATGCGTAGGGTGCGTTAGCGCTAGCGTAACGCACCATCTACCATATTTAGTGTACCTGCGTAAGTCCTGTAATTATAGCTAGGGGCTAGGGGCTAGGGGCTAGGGACTAGGGTCAGAAGGGTTTAGAGTCAAGGGTTTCAGGAATTCGGAATGTCCTAACCGCCTTGGCGGTTGCTATATAAGAAAAATATACCAAAAGTATGAGCCGAGATGCTTTGGTGGTAGGGATTAATAGTTACGATCGCCTAAATCCGCTCAACGCACCAGCGGCGGATGCAGAGTCGATCGCGCAACTGCTGACCAATTTTGGCGATTTTCGCGTCCGCAGGCTACCGGAGGCCGTCAAAGACGGTACTGTTACCGTAGGGAAGAAAACTAAAGTCTCCGTTGGCGAACTGGAAGATGCGCTGATCCAGCTATTTAATCCTGAAGGCAAGAATATCCCAGAAACGGCTTTGTTGTACTTTTCGGGACATGGACTGCGGAAAGTTAAAGGGGGAATGCAAGAAGGATTTTTAGCTACTAGCGAGGTTAACCCCAATTTAGGATTTTATGGCTTATCGCTGCAATGGTTAAGGCGATTATTGCAGGAAAGTCCGGTAAAACAGCAGATAATTTGGCTAGATTGCTGTCATAGCGGGGAATTGCTCAATTTTGAGGAAGGAGATCCGGGGGATAGGGGGAAGGGACGCGATCGCTGTTTTATCGCCGCCTCCCGCGAATTTGAGGTAGCTTATGAAGAGATAAGCGGAAATCATGGCGTACTCACCTCTACATTATTGCAAGGACTTGACCCCACCCAGCATCTAGAAGGAGTAATAACAAACTACACGCTGGTAGATTTTATCAATTCTTCCTTGAAAACTGCCACCCAGAAACCGATTTTTGCTAATTCTGGCGGTAAGATTATCCTGACAGGTAAACAACAAGAAATTACCCAGACAGTTGAGGGTGGGATTTGCCCTTATAAAGGTTTATCTTATTTTGATTGTAATGAAGAAGATCCCAAATATTTTTATGGTCGAACCGCATTAACTGACGAATTATTAGATAAAGTAAGAGAAGGTAATTTTATCGCAATATTAGGAGCATCGGGAAGCGGTAAATCTTCCGTTGTGAGAGCGGGATTATTGCATCAATTAAAGTTAGGTCAGAGATTATCGGGAAGCGATAGTTGGAAAATTTATATTTTCCGACCGGGTGAACATCCGCTGAAGAGTTTAGCGGCAGTATTTGTAGAACCGGAATTATCGACAATTGAACGCGCCTCACAGTTACAAAAAGCTGAAGAATTGATCGGGTTAGGTGCTGTTGGGTTAAAGCGTTTGGTTGCAGCAGCTAACAGTCGGGTGGTGTTGCTGGTAGATCAATTTGAGGAAATTTTTACTGTTTGTAAGGATAACACGGAACGGCAACAATTTTTGGAGTGTTTGTTGGGAGAAGATCCCCCCTTACCCCCCTTAAGAAGGGGGGATGAACAACTGGGAGATCCCCCCTTACCCCCCTTAAGAAAGGGGGATGAACAAGATGAAATATCGCCTCTCCCACTCTCCAAATTATCCATAATTCTGACTATGCGTGCTGATTTCTTTGGCAAATGTGCAGAACAGGAATATGCAGGATTAGCTAAAAAGATCCAGGAAAATTTGATAACGGTAACGCCGATGACGGCGGAGGAATTAGAACAAGCAATTACTGAACCTGCGAAACAAGTTGGTTTGGAAGTGGAACGGGAATTAGTAACGCTTATGCTTGCGGATGTAGAAGGTTCTCCCGGTAGTTTGCCGCTATTGCAATATACGCTAACGGAACTTTGGCAGCGACGAACGATGAATCGATTGGTGCTATCTACTTATACTAAATTGGGTGGATTGAAGGGAACGCTGCAAAAACGCGCTGATGAAATTTATGAATCTTTTTCCGATGAGGAAAAGTTGGCAGCAAAGCGGATTTTTTTGGAACTGACGCAACTGGGAGAAGGAACGGAAGATACGCGCCGACAAGTGCGAATTGCAGATTTAGTCGCCCCCCCCGACCCCCCCAAATCTGGGGGCGAAGAAAAACGAGTGTCGGGTCTTGTCCCCCCCAGGATTGGGGGGTTAGGGGGGCGACCACCCAGGATTGGGGGGTTAGGGGGGCAATTATCAAACAACTTAATACAGCAGACAATTCAGAAATTAGCGGATGCTAAGTTAATTGTCACCAGTACTTTAATTGCCAAAGGTTCAAATTCAGCACAAGTAGCAGTAGTAGATGTAGCGCACGAAAGTTTGATTCGCTATTGGCCAAAATTGCGGCAGTGGTTGAATGAAAACAGGGAGACGCTGAGACAAAAACGGACTATAGAAGCAGCAGCGCAAGAGTGGGAAGAGAAGGGAAAAGGGGCTGATTATTTACTACAAGGTTTAAGACTGGCGGAAGCTGAGAATTTTTTGGGGCAGTCAAATCATACAGTTTCTTTGACAGCGGTGGCGCGAGAGTTTGTGGCCAAAAGTATTCAGCGACAACGTAATAACCGTCGCCGCACTATTGGGATAGTGGCGGGAGTGATGGCTTTGCTGACTGGTTTTGGTGGTTTTGCAGCGGTTAATTGGTCAACAGCAGAAAAGGGAAAGGCAAATGCACAAGGTATTGTGCTGAATTTATCTTCACAAAAGTTGTTTCCTTTGGGGTTAGAGTTTGATGCTTTGATAGAAGCTATAAAAGCAGGGAAACTTGTGAAGAAAGGAGGAGAAGAAGCAGATACCAAAATGCAGGTTATACCTTCGTTAGCGCAGCTAGTGCATGATGTAAAAAACTACAACAATTTGGTGGGGGATAGCGATTGGGTATTTAGCGTCAGTTTCAGCCCCGATGGTCAAACTATCGCTTCTGGTAGTAGGGACAACACCATCAAACTCTGGAGTCGAGAGGGTAAGGAATTAGCGACCCTCAAAGGGCATAGCCGTGAGGTAATTAGCGTCAGTTTCAGCCCCGATGGTCAAACTATCGCTTCTGGTAGTAATGACAACACCATCAAACTCTGGAGTCGAGACGGTAAGGAATTAGCGACCCTCAAAGGGCATAGCAGTGCGGTAAGTAGCGTCAGTTTCAGCCCCGATGGTAAAACTCTCGCTTCTGGTAGTTATGACAAGACAATAATCCTATGGAATTTCGATTTAGATAATTTGCTAGGGCGCAGTTGCAATTGGTTGCGCGACTATCTGAAAAACCCGAATAATGGTATGACTGAAAATGATGAACGTCGCCGCGTTTGTGATGGGATAGGGACGAATAGTTAGGGGGAATTGCACAGATTTGAATATTCGGAAATCGGGCTTTTTGGCTGTAGGAATTGAGAAACCGGGTTTCTTTGGTGGTGCGAAAGGGTGTAGGGACACGGCATAAATAAGATTATTGGCTAGGAAAATAATTTTGTAGATGCCGTGTCCCTACGTAAGAAAAAGTGCGATCGGATTTTTGGGATTTTTCGTCAGCCGAATAACCCGCCTGGGAATCAATTCCCAGGCTAATAGCGAAAGTCGGTTAAAACCGACTAATAAAACAGTTTTTCTTCAGTCCGTTTTAACGGACTTTCGCTATTAGACCGGGAATTGATTCCCGGTCGGGCTTGTCGGGATAACATCTACAAACCTCTAGGTAATTAAATTATGCGGATTCGTTGTATTGCTAATACCGGAGCATTTCTGAGCGAAACCTACCTAGACCCTGCTGTAGGTCGTAGCAAAGAGACTGAATTTCAACTAACAATTGGTAAAGAATATACTGTTTATACTCTCTATCAATGGCAGGGAAGCATTTGGTACTATATTTGCGATGATGGATATACTTATTATCCACAGCAAAATCCCGCGCCGTTGTTTGAGGTTATTGACAATCGTTTATCTTCATATTGGAGGTTTAAGGTTTATCCAACTGGTCTGTTAAAGTTGGCTTTTGATGAATGGCTATCAGACCAGTATTTTTATGATAAACTAACAGATGGGGAAGAAACAGAAATTTTAATTTTTGAGAAATTGAAAGAACTTATAGATGCAGAAGCTTTATCGCCTGCACCAATATCTTCAATTATTGAATCTGCTGTTTTGATAGGGAATATTTCAGGATAGAAAATATTTGGATAATGGGAGGTGCGAGCGGCTCCAAATTCAGAAACCCGGTTTTTCAGAAAAACCGGGTTTCTTTGACATAAGCGATCGCTTCATGCTATTATTAAAATTCACCTAATCAAATTAGGTAAATCCTTTCTATCCTTTGCTCTCCCACCCCCACACCTGGCAATCTAAAATCTAAAATCTAAAATCGCATGACTCGCTTTCCCCACGACCAATTTGCTAAAGACTACCTAAAAGAATTATTAACCCGATTAGGACAAGTAGAAACCAGCCGCAATGTCGCCGGAGAAGTGCGAGAAATCGATGTATGGTTTACCCCATCATCCACACCAAGCACCGAAGCTCAAACCTTGGGATTATTAGGTAGATTTGCCACATCTCCCGCCATATTTGAACCATTCCGCAACGCCGTCACGGTTAGTCAAGTTCGCAGTTGCATAAGTAAATTATTTGACGTTTACGCCGATTTAGAACGTCAGGTAAAACGGTTAAATAATCGCATCAATGAAACTGAATTACCAAACTTATGGATTCTTACTCCCACCGCATCACCACTTTTAATCGATACCTTTAGAGGAATACCAGACGAAGCAAACTGGCTACCAGGAATTTATTTTTTAGCCGAAGGTTTGAAAACAGCCATTGTAGCCATTCACCAGTTACCCCGCACTCCAGAAACACTTTGGCTGAGAATTTTGGGGAAGGGAACAGTGCAGAAACAAGCGATTAACGAATTAACCGCACTGGCAGAGGATAATCCCTTGCGAATAAATGCGCTAGAGTTATTATATAGCCTGCGCGTTACCTTAGAAGCAAATCAAAATTTAGATTCAGAAGATAGGGAGTTAATTATGGAATTATCACCACTTTATTTAGAAAGGTTGGATGCAGCAGTCCAATCAGGTGTGGAACAAGGTATTGAAAGAGGAATTCAAAGAGGAATTCAGCAAGGAGAACGTCTAGTTATAGAAAATATGCTGCGCGTTCGCTTTGGTGTTTTGGATGAGGAACTGAGGTCAATTATCGAACCGTTGTTAGAATTACCACCAGAAGAATTTACCCGATTGCTGATGCAATTATCGCGAGATGAATTGTTAGATAGGTTTGGAGGATAAAATTGGTGCGATCGCATTTTTGGGATTTTTCGTCAGTCGAATAAACCGCCTGGGAATCAATTCCCGGTCGGGCTTGTCGGGATGTCTGGCTGAGGGCGACAACATTATTATTAGCTGTATTTCCATCTGTAGGGACACGGCATTAATAATATTATTGGCTAGGAGAGTAATTTTGTAGATGCCGTGTCCCTACGTAAGAAAAAGTGCGATTGTCAAACCATCTGAACAATATGATGCGGTAATGGAGTATCGCGAAATTATCCGTCGATCGCAACAACAATAATTAGCGGCAATGCTCAATTTTATTTAGATTGGGGATTAGCAATCAATCCAAACTCTAAAATCTAAAATCTAAAATCTAAAATACCATAATGCAACTTCATCAAAGTTCTGGTAGATGGCGTTTAGGATTAGCGCTATCTCTTCTAACAGTTTTCCTCTGGGGAATTCTACCCATTGCGCTGGTGGTAACGCTGCAAGAGATCGATGTCTACACTGTGACTTGGTTTCGCTTTTTGGTGGCTTTTGTTTTGCTCGGTTTGTATTTAGCAGGAAGGCAGCAATTACCACCAGTAGAAAAACTGCGATCGCTCCCCCTGAAATTGCTAGGTATTGCCATTGTCTATTTAGCGATTAACTACTTGCTTTTCCTGCAAGGATTGGCATACACTTCGCCATCTCACGCCGAAGTTTTAATTCAGCTTGCTCCCGTTTCAATGGGTTTAGGAGGCGTATTTGTTTTCAAGGAACGTTACACCCTACGCCAATGGATAGGCTTAGGTATTTTGACTTTAGGATTGGTTCTTTTCTTCAACGAACAATTACGAGCTTTCATTACAGAACCAACAAAATATCTCTTGGGTAGTGGTATGGTGTTAGTGGCAGGAGTGACGTGGGCTATTTATGCTTTGGCTCAAAAGCAATTGCTGCAAAAATTGCCTTCTTCTAATAT
Source organism: Argonema galeatum A003/A1 (assembly GCF_023333595.1). GTDB lineage: Bacteria > Cyanobacteriota > Cyanobacteriia > Cyanobacteriales > Aerosakkonemataceae > Argonema > Argonema galeatum. The sequence goes on along the minus strand of NZ_JAIQZM010000031.1, from coordinate 2,916 downwards.
CATGTTGCTGATTTATGGCAGTTGTGCATTATTGTTTAGTCCTGTTGCTACACCCCAACAGTTATTAACTCTCAATCCCTTACATTTGGGAATGCTGCTTTTTTGTGCTTTGAATACTGTATTCGCTTACGGTGCTTTTGCTGAATCTTTGGAACACTGGGAAGCATCAAAAGTAAGTGCAGTTTTGGCTTTAGCGCCCCTTGTAACTTTGGTGGGAATGTGGGGCGTGTCGTTTTTTCTACCTACTTTGGTTGCACCGGAACGCCTCACACTTTTGGCAGTGTTTGGGGCGATTTTGGTGGTATCTGGATCGATGGCGATCGCACTTGGCAAAAGTCGGTAACTGAACTCCCAGAAACCCGGTTTCTTGGAGAAACCGGGTTTCTAAAGGCCGATGTCCAATAGACTTCTCCTTTCAAAGAATGTAGAGACGTTGCATGCAACGTCTCTACAAGGGTTCAAGGGTTAGCACCTTTAATTTCTGGAGATGTCCAATGACTAATGTCCAATGACCATTGACAAACTAAGGCTTAATCAGATATCGCTCAGATTTTCGATAGTTATCAACCAAAGTCTTATTCTGCAAATGCAGCCGCATAATAACAGCAGCTAACGGTAAACCCGTTCCTGCCAAAGCCAGCATCACAAATGGATTCAATAATCCATCTATAAATTCCGTTCCCAAACTCATCCCTAACCCTGCTGTGAGGATAGAAATTATTGCAGCCAATTCTAATGGAAACTTCCTTTCCAGATGATTTTTGACCACAACTCCCCCCAACGCAGCAATTATTAACCCCAGAAAAAATCCCACGATCACATCAACATCAGATCCCATTACAGGCAGAAACCCAACTATAGCTGCCAGACCGCCTATCATGCCTATTATCCTCTTCAATAAAGATGTGGCAGAAAATGCCGCCGCCCCTCCTGCCACACTACCAACTCCCAGCCCAAGGATTAATATTAACCAGTTAGCTGCCCCATCTTTACCGAGCAATGCCGCACCAGCAAGACCGCCAAATGAAGCAATTACAAACAGCAAAGCTAGGGAAATAAGCGGCAGTTTGAGAATAGCCAGGGGAGCAGTTTTTACTTTAATAACTAAAGAATGGTTTGTCGGGAAAGAATTGGTTTGCAATATTATTTGACGTTCATAAGTTTTATCAGCGATCAATTTGCTAGTATCAACCGTAATTTTGCACTCAGTCCTGTTACTTTGAAATTTGGAGGGATTAAAACTTATCCAAGCATGAGATCCAGTCGGATGACGCGGATCGCCGCTTGAGGGTGCGACTGACCAATTACCTTGCAACACAGCATCCATATTCGAGTTACTAACGTTGAAAGTTTGAGTCAGTTTTTCACCCAATTTAGTAGCTGTAAATTCCAGGTTAGATGAAATAAATTTAACTTCTGGTATGCAGATAGCATCAATTGGCTTGAGTGCTTTTAATGCAGCAGATGCTTTAGTGTAACGGTTGACTAATGATGGCTCAACCATTTTTTCTATCCACTCTATCCACCGCAAGCTAATTTGATAAACTAAATTCTGAAAATTAATCTTTCCCTTGTTATCAATTAACTTATTAATTTCTGTGGATTGGGTTTTAGTCAGCAAAGAAATCAGCGTTGCGCCTAGACTATATAAATCGATAGCTTCTGTAACTTGGCGATTATCTTGCTGTTCGGGAGCCAGAAAACCTGTACCAGATCCTATTTTAGTTAAGCCAAAATCTATCAAATAAACATTTAGTTGCTCATCAAATAAGATATTTTCTGGTTTAATATTTCCATGAATTACAGGTGGATTTTGCTGGTGTAAATACACCAAAATCTCTAAAACAGAAACTGCTATGCGCTTGATTTCATCAGGTTCAAAACTGCGCGGATCGGCTAATGATTTCGCCTCTTTGTATTCCTGCACCAGACAAAAACCATCGGCTGTCTGAAATGAATCTAAATAACGCGGGATGCCGGGATGATTTAGACCGCGCAGCAGTTTAATTTGTTGCTGATAAACCTGGTTGTCAGACGCTTTCAAGTCAGATTTACCGAACAAAAACCGCTTCAGGATAACTGGCTGATTAGTAGCATTATCCTTCCCCAGATAGGTGACTATATTACCTTCGCTATTTCGCCCTAGTTCTCGGCTGGGCTGATAGCGGCTGCGGGAGGGGCGGGGACCCGAAGAGTCTGGCGAGTTGTTCATGGGATTAAGTATCCGAAGTGGAACTATAGAGGCTAGTGGTGCTGGCTGTTAAATTTTATAATTCCCAAAAAAGCAGCTTTTGCGATCGGCCCTCTATTTACCTCTATGTAAGACTACCCTCTACGTACCTCTAAGTAAGACTACTTGACATCCTCCCGACGCTAATTCGGAGTACCAAATATAGCGCGGGACTCCAAAGATTGCTCTTTGGGCTTCCTCTTTCCACGAGTCGGCTTACTTAATTGAGTTGACCCAACTAAACAGAGGTCGTTCTCTCTAGAGGCGTTAATTCCCGTCTGCCCGACGGTATTTTCTAACATTTTATTTAAGATGGATAGCGCAATATTTAGAATATTAATAGCCGCGTTCCAATCTCGATCTTGAATATGCCCACAATGATGGCATTGATGAGTTCTAGTACTTAAAGTTTTCTTAACTACCGTACCGCAATTAGAACAATCCTGCGATGTATAGTTCGGAGGAACAGCTACAACTGGTACTCCAAATACCTGACCGAAATATTCAAGCCATTGTCTAAACATCGACCAAGAAGCATCACTAATTGATTTAGCTAAATGATGATTCTTTACCATGTTTTTTACCTGTAAGTCTTCAATGGCTACCAAATCACTAGACTGGATTACGCACCTTGCTAATTTTATAACAAAGTCTTTACGCTGCCTTTCAACTTTTAGGTGTTTCCT